>JALYHQ010000199.1 GCA_030776455.1 Acidobacteriota bacterium
GTCCTGGTGAATCTGGTGGGCAATGCGATCAAGTTCACCGACCACGGCGGTGTGTCGGTAACCGTGCGGGCTGACCAGCGCTCCGACGCGGAGGTGATCCTTCACGTTGCGGTGACTGACACGGGGATCGGGATTCCATTTGAGATGCAGCGGATCATATTCAATCCGTTCCGGCAAGCCGACGGATCTCCCACGCGCCGCTACGCCGGCACGGGCCTGGGTTTGACGATTTCGTCCCGGCTGGCGCAGTTGATGCGGGGAGAAATTGGAGTCAGAAGCGAAGTGGGTAAAGGCAGCACCTTCTTCTTCACAGTGAGCCTGGCGCCGGTGGCGGCGGATGCGAGGGTGTTGGCGCCTGTGGAAGCTCCAGTGGCGGAAATACGTTCCCTGCGGATACTGGTGGCCGAGGATGTGGTGGTGAATCAGAGGCTGGTATCCGAACTGCTGAGGAGGGAAGGTCACACGGCGGTGGGAGTGGGGGACGGGAATGAGGCGGTGGCAGCGGCGCGCACTGGGAGGTTCGATCTGGTGCTGATGGATATCCAGATGCCGGCGCTGGACGGGCTGAAAGCGACCGCGGAGATTCGGGCCGCCGAGAATGGCACGGGAGCGCATCTGCCGATTATCGCGATGACGGCCAGCGCGATGAACGGAGATGAGGGTAAATGTCTGGCGGCGGGCATGGACGACTATCTGACGAAGCCGATTAATCTGGCGAGTCTGAGGGAGAAGCTGGCGAAGTTCGCGGGGGCGGGGATTACGGTGGGGATGGATTAGCAATCGGCCACTGGCAGGCGAAACCGCCTGCCCCACGAGCTGGGCAATTGCGTTCCTCGCGGTTGCGGGGCTATGGGATCAGGATGACCAGCGCCTCATAGGGGCGGAGGTGCAGGTCCCATAGCTCAACGGTTCCGTGATCCGGGCCATCGGTATCTAGCACGAGTTTGCCTGAGGGAGCCAGCGGTTTTCCTAACGACACTTTGTGCTCCTCGGGGGACATGTTCAGGGCGATCACATAGGTCTGGCCTTCGGCGTGGCGGCGATACGCGAAGACGTGAGGATCGTCACCCAGGGGCGTGTAGTCGCCGCTGAGCAGCGCCGGCGACGCGCGGCGGACGGCGATCATGCGTTTGTAGTAATTCAAGACGGACGTCGGATCGCTCTCTTCTGCGGCGACGTTATTCTTCCCGGCGCTCGGCGGGACCGGGAGCCAAGGCTGGCCGGTGGTGAAGCCCGCATTGCGGCCCGAGGTCCACTGCATGGGAGTGCGCTCGCCGTCGCGGCCTTTTTCATTGGGCCAATAGAGCTTGCCCACCGGGTCGCGAACTTCATCGCGCGACTTCGGCGGCGTGGTCACCATGCCCAGTTCCTCTCCGTAGTAGATGAACGGCGATCCGCGCAGGGTCAGCAGCATGGTGGCGAGCAGCTTCTCGATCTTCTTGTCGTTGCGTCCATCGCCAAAGCGATTCACGGCGCGAACCAGATCGTGATTGCTGAGGACCCAGGTAGTCCAGCGGCCCTTCAGCGCCTTCTCGGCCTTGTCCACCTCGGCGCGGAAGAGTGCGGCGTCCAGCTTGGGGACCTGCGTGAAGAAGAAATTGAACGGAAGCTGCAGCTCGTCGTTGTTGACGCCGTAGTATTCGGTAAGCTGCGTCATGCTGGGAACCCAAATCTCGCCGATGAGGACGCGGTCCGGTCCGAACTCGGCGGCCACTTGCCGCAGACGTCGGAGCACATCGTGCGTTTCGGGCTGGTCGCGATTGTATTTCACTTCCTGCTGGTGCTCGGTTTTGCTGCCCCGTCGAAAATCCGGAAGCATCGGATTATCGCGCCACTCCGGATCCTCAAACAGCCAGTTGATGGCGTCGAGACGGAAGCCGTCCGCACCGCGCTTCAGCCAGAATCGCACCGAATCGAACATACGCTTTTCAACCTCGGGATTGCGCCAATTCAAGTCGGGCTGCTGCGTGTAGAAGTAGTGGTAATAATACTGGCCGGTCTTCTCATCGAGCGTCCAGGCAGTGGGGCCGAATTCCGATGACCAGTTGTTGGGCGGCCCGCCGTCCTTGCCATCGCGCCAGATGTACCAATCGCGATATGGCGAGTCGCGGGAGGATCGCGACTGTTTGAAGAACTCGGATTGATCGGAGGTGTGGTTTAGAACCAGGTCCATGATGATTCGGATTTTGCGCTTGTGCGCTTCGGCCACCAGCTTGTCGAAATCGGCGAGCGTTCCGAACTGCGGATCGACATTTTCGTAATCGCTGACGTCGTAGCCGAAGTCGACTTGCGGAGACGGAGAGAACGGCGTGATCCAGATCGCGTCGATTCCTAATTCGGCAAGATATGGCAGGCGCTGAGTGATGCCCTTGAGGTCGCCGATGCCGTCGCCGTTGGTGTCCTGGAAGCTGCGTGGATAGATTTCATAGAACACCGCCTTGCGCCACCATTGGCCGCCGGAATCCTGAGCGAGCCCGCCGATTGCGGTGAGCAGGAGCAACCCAATCAGACGGTTCATAGCGACAGTGTAGCGTTCTATGATGGAAAGCGGACTTCCATGACATTCAAGAATCGTGTTGCGCTGGTGACAGGCGCGGGGACCGGCATCGGCCGGGCCACCGCGGAGGCATTCGCCCGGGAAGGCGCGGGTGTGGCGGTGAACTATAGCAAGTCGGCGGCGGAGGCGGAGGCAGTAGCTGCGGGGATCCGCCAGGGCGGCGGCAAGGCGATCGCGGTACAGGCCGATGTCTCGCGCGAAGCCGATGTCATCGCGATGATGGAACGCATCGAGAAAGACTTCGGTCGGCTGGACATCCTGGTGAATAATGCCGGCTGGAGCACTCGGGTACCGCACGAGAAGCTGTGGGATCTTACGGACGAGATCTGGGACAAGACGTTGAACACGAACCTGCGCGGCGCGTTCTACTGCGTGCGCGCGGCCGTTACCATGCTGCGCCGCAATGAGGGCGCGGCGATCGTGAACATCGCATCCGCGGCGGGGCCTACGGGGATGGGCAGCTCCATGGTGTATGCAGCGTCTAAGGGAGCGATGATCACGATGACGAAATCGCTGGCCCGCGCGCTGGCGCCGCAGGTGCGCGTGAATGCGGTGGCTCCGGGATTTGTGCGAACGCGCTTCGCCAACTGGCCGGCGGAAACGTTCGACTATGCGGCTACTATTTCTCCGATGGGGCGGATCGCGACGGTGGAAGAAGTAGCGGAGGCGGTGCTGTTTTTGTCGGGGCCAGGAAGCGGGATTACCGGAGAGACCATCGGCGTGGACGGCGGAATGACGGCGCTGGGGAAAAAGTAACGGAGCCGCGCGCGTAAGCAAGCGTAGGGAACGGACGGTGCGTGGAGTAAGCGGATATCGTTACGCTTCCTGACGGGCGCGGCTCGGAAGCGATCAGCGCAGGGACGCTTTCACCTGCTGCGCGTACTCGCGGGCTTTCGGCAACACCACTGCGGGATCGAGCGTCAACGACCGGCCGTCGCGGACGATCTGGCGGCCATTTACTACGACGTCGGCGACATCCGAGCCCTTCAGCGCGTACACTACTTGCGACCACACGTTGTAAAGGGGAACCGCGTGTGGGCGGTCCAAGCGCGCGGTGATCAAGTCGGCGCGCTTGCCTGGTTCGAGGGATCCAATCTCTTTATCCATACCGATGGCGCGCGCGCCCAGGATGGTGGCCATCTCGATGGCCTGGCGGGCGGGAAGCGCGGTGGGGTCCATGCTTGTGATCTTCTGCAGATTGGAGGCGAGATTCATCTCCTCCATCAGATCGAAATCGTTATTGCTGCCGGCCGGACCGTCGGTACCGAGGCCAACGGGAATGCCGAGCGCGAGCAGCTTCAGCACCGGCGCGACGCCGCTCGATAGTTTCATATTGCTGGAGGGATTGTGGGCCACGCCCACACCATGTTTCTTGAGGATCTGCATATCGGCATCGTCGAGCCAGATGCCATGAGCGATAAGGACGCGGCCGTCCAGGACGCCGATGGCTTCGAGTAGCCGCGTAGGCGACATGCCGCGAGTGGCGCGCGCATCGTCGTCTTCTTTTTTCGTTTCGCCGACGTGAATCAGCAGCGGGACGTGGTAGCGGCGGGCCAGCAAGGACGCGTTGCGCAGCGACACATCGTCATTGGTGTAGATGGCGTGTGGCGCAACGGCGGGCGTTATAAGGGAGTCGTGCTGGAAGCGTTTGATGAATGCTTCGGTGAGGATCAGGGCGTCGGCGGGGGTTGGAGAATCGGGGTCGGGAAAGCCGATGATGGTTTCGCCCAGGACTCCGCGCATGCCGGCTTCGCGCGTAGCTTCGGCCACTTTGTCCTCGAAATAATACATGTCGACGAACGTGGTGGTGCCGGAGAGCATCATTTCGAGACAGGCGAGGCGCGTGCCCCATAGGACGAAGTCCGCTTTTACATTTTTCTTTTCGGCGGGGAAGATGTAGTTTTGCAGCCAGTCCTGGAGGCGGAGGTCGTCGGCAATGCCGCGGAGCAGGGACATGGCGGCATGGGTGTGGGTGTTGATGAGGCCGGGGAGGATCAATGCTTCGGGGCGGTCGACGCGTTGCTTGGCTTGATACTGTTTGTCGATGTCGGCGCGAGTGCCTACGGCTACGATGCGTTCGCCGCGGATCGCGACTGCGCCGTTTTCGATTGGCGTGGCGCGGCCGTCCATGGGGAGGACGTAGCGGGCGGTGTAGATGGTGTCTACTTGCTCGGCGGAAGAGAGGCCGCACGTCAGCAGCAACAGGAGAGCCAAAATGTGGGGTGGGCCCCCTGGCCCGCGGCCGGCCCCCTGGCCGACCTGCTCGGTGCGCCCTGCTTGATTCTTTTCCAGCACAGCGGGGGCGGGGGCCCCCGCGCGGCCC
>JALYHQ010000200.1 GCA_030776455.1 Acidobacteriota bacterium
CCAGGCTCCCCGCTTCTGAATCGTCCATGCTGATGATCAATACCCAGCATCCCGATCTCCCCCTTCAGGCTCATCTTGTATGAGAATCCGGTCCCGGCTCAGGCTCATCTTGCGTGAGACAAGAGTGCGGCGCCGTAGCGGTAAGATAGAGATGTACGATGCGAGTCTGGCTTCAAGTTGTGGTTTTGCTGGCGTCCATGCTGGCTGTCGCCAACGCGCAATGTCTGGCGCGCTGCGATAACACCCCCGCCTCGCATTGCCATGAAGATCCCGACGCGCCGCCCGTGGCAGCCTGCGCGCATCCGCAGTTTGCGTTATCGAATTCCGCCGGAATAGAGCACGTCACGCTGGAGGCCGGCGACACTGTGCTTCCTGCTTCGGTCACACCGCTCGCCCTGGGTTATACCGAGGCTCGCGCCTTTGCCGCGGATCCGCCCGGTGAACGTCCTCTGCTCAGCGTCCTCAAGATCTGATCCCGCTCTTTTCTCGTTCGCTTTCCAAACGAAGCAGAAAAGGAGCTGTCATGTTCAAGATATTTTTCATACCCCTTATTTCTTTACTCGCGGCCGCTCAAGATCCCGCGCCAATGCATCACGATATGGCCGGCATGAAGATGGAGATGACGCCGGCGGGCGATTATCTGATGAACCTCGCGTCCGGAACCAGCTTGAATCCGAAGGCGTGGCCCATGCCGATGCGCATGGTGAACGCCGGCGGATGGCAGCTGATGTTCATGGGCGTCGCGTTCATTGTGGACACCCAGCAGTCGGGTCCCCGGGCCGCGGACAAGTTGTACTCGGCCAACTGGGGCATGCTGTCGGCTGAGCATCCACTGGGCAAGGGCAGCATCATGTTCCAGACCATGCTGAGCCTGGAGCCGGCCACCGTGACGAACCGCCGCTATCCGCTGCTTTTCCAGACCGGCGAGACGGCCTACGGCAAGCCGCTGGTGGACGCGCAGCATCCGCACGATTTCGTGATGGCGCTGGGGGTGCACTATGCGCGGCCGGTGGGTGAGAACACAATCCTGAGCCTGTATTTCGCGCCGGTGGGCGATCCCGCGCTGGGGCCGGTGGCCTATCCGCATCGCGCCTCGGCCGAGGAGCTGCCGCAGGCGACGATCTCGCACCATCTGCAGGATTCCACACATATCGCCAACGAAGTGATCACCGGCGGCATCCAATACAAGAAGGTACGCGTGGAAGCCAGCGGATTTTACGGCTCCGAGCCTAATGAGAGCCGGTGGAACATCGACTACGGGCCCATCAATTCCTGGTCTACGCGGGTATCGGTGTTTCCAACCGCGAACTGGATGGGACAATTCTCCATCGGCCGCCTGACGCGGCCGGAGCGGCAAGAGCCGGGAGACGCCGTGCGGACCACGGCATCGCTGCATTACACGCGCGGCGGCTGGTCTTCCAGCTTCATCTGGGGGCGCAATCACAAGCTGCTGGATCACACCGACGCGGATTCGTTTCTCGGCGAGACGGTGGTGCCGATCGGAAAGATGAACTTCATCAAGGGCCGGGTGGAGGTGACGGACAAGGATGAGTTGCAGGCAGGCGATCTTTTTTTCTCCGCCCATTTACCTCAGAAATTTCGCATTGGCGCGTTCACCGGCGGCTACACGCGCGATTTCAAGGTGTTCGACAGCGTGCAAACCGGGCTGGGGGTTAACATGACGGCGTACCACGTACCGGAGGGGATTCAGGCGGCGTACGGCCGGCATCCATACGGCGTTAACGTGTTTCTTCGACTGCGGCTTCGGTCAGGAGGGTGAATGCATGTCTGAGTTCCCAATTTTGCAAAGCGCCAGCGCGCTGGATCCTGTGTGCGGCATGCAGGTGGACCCCGCGCGCGCCGCCGGCTCCACTCTGCATGACGGCAAGCGTTACTATTTCTGCAGCAAGGGATGTCTGGCTAAGTTCGAGGCCGATCCACAAAAGTATCTGAGCGGCTCCGCGATTGAACCGATGCAGGCCGCTGAATACACCTGCCCGATGCATCCCGAGATCATACGGCCGGGACCGGGAAGCTGTCCGATCTGCGGGATGGCGCTGGAACCGGTCATCGTAACGGCCGAAGAAGGCGCGAACCCCGAGCTCATCGACATGCAGCGGCGCTTCTGGATTGCGGCGGCGCTGTCGGTCCCACTTCTGATTCTGATGTTCTTGCGCCCGCTGGTATGGATTGAGTTCGCGCTGGCGACTCCGGTAGTGCTGTGGGCGGGCTGGCCGCTGTTCGTGCGCGGATGGGCTTCGGTAGTGAACCGCAGCCCCAACATGTTCACACTGATCGCCATGGGGACCGGCACGGCATACGGCTACAGCGTGCTCGCGATGCTCTGGCCGGACCTCTTTCCCGCTTCATTTCGAATGCACGGCGAGGTGGCGGTGTACTTCGAGCCCGCCGCGGTGATCGTCACGCTGGTGCTGCTGGGGCAAGTGCTCGAGTTGCGCGCTCGATCTCAGACCTCCGGCGCGATCCGGGCATTGCTGGGACTCGCGCCCAAGACCGCGCGCATCGTGCGGAGTGGCGTGGAGGAAGACATCGCCCTGGAACTAGTGCAGGCCGGCAACCTTCTGCGCGTGCGTCCAGGCGAGAAGATTCCGGTGGACGGCGTGATCGTGGAAGGCTCCAGCTCGGTGGATGAATCGATGGTGTCGGGTGAGGCGATCGCGGTGGAGAAGAGTACCGGCGCGCGAGTCACCGGCGGCACCGTGAACGGCGCGGGCGGATTCCTGATGCGAGCCGAGCGCGTGGGCGCGGGCACACTGCTGGCGCAGATCGTGAAGATGGTGAGCGAGGCGCAGCGGACGCGAGCGCCCATCCAGCGGCTGGCCGATCTGGTGGCCGCATGGTTTGTGCCCGCGGTGCTGGTGGCCGCGGCGGCCGCTTTTGGCGCGTGGGCGATATGGGGTCCCGAGCCGCGCATGGCGTACGCGCTGGTGAATGCGGTGGCGGTACTGATCATCGCGTGTCCTTGCGCGCTGGGCCTGGCGACGCCGATGTCGATTATGGTGGGCACGGGGCGCGGCGCTCGCGAGGGCGTGCTGATTCGCAATGCCGAAGCTCTGGAAGCCATGGAGAAAGTGGACACGCTGGTGGTGGACAAGACCGGCACGCTCACGGAGGGCAAGCCCAAGCTGGTGGCCGTTGACGACAACGAGTGGCTGCGCCTAGCCGCCAGCCTGGAACAGGCTAGCGAGCATCCGCTCGCCGCGGCCATCCTGGCGGGCGCGCGGGAACGCGGCCTGCGGTTGTCCGCGCCGACAGAGTTTCGCAGCACACCCGGGCAGGGAGTCAGCGGCTTAGTGGAGGGCCATCGCGTATCGGTGAGCAACCAGGGCCCGGAGGATCTTCGCGAGCGGGCGGACGCCCTTCGACGCGAAGGGCAGACGGTGGTGTTCGTTTCAGTGGACGGCAAACCCGCCGGCCTGCTGGGGGTGGCGGACCCGATCAAAGCATCCACCGCGGAAGCTATTGAGATGCTGCATCGTGAAGGACTGCGCATCGTGATGCTCACGGGGGACAACCGGATCACCGCCGAGGCGGTAGCGCGGATACTGGGCATCGACGAAGTGGAAGCGGAGGTGCTGCCCGCGCAGAAGGCCGAAGTGGTTCGCCGCTTGCAAAGTGAGGGCCGCATCGTGGCCATGGCGGGCGATGGAATCAACGACGCGCCAGCGCTGGCCCTCGCTCGAGTGGGGATCGCCATGGGCACGGGCGCGGATATCGCAATGGAGTCCGCGGGGATCACGCTGGTGAAAGGCGATCTGCGCGGGATCGCCCGCGCTCGGCGACTGAGCCGCGCTACGATGCGGAACATCCGGCAGAACCTTTTTTTTGCTTTTTTGTATAACGTGGCGGGGTGCCGATTGCGGCGGGGGTGCTGTATCCGGTGTTCGGGTTGTTGCTGAGTCCGATGATTGCGAGTGCGGCGATGACGTTTAGTTCGGTGTCGGTGATTGGCAATGCGTTGAGGTTGCGGAATGCGAGATTGTGAAAGACAGGCCGGGAGGCCTGTCCTACAATGTGTGTTTGATTGATCTGCATACGCATACGAATGCTTCTGACGGGAGTTACGCGCCGGGGGAGTTGGTGGGGGCGGCGCAGGAGGCCGGCCTGGAGGCGCTGGCTATTTCGGATCATGACACTTTTGCGGGGTATGACGAAGCCGCTCCTTTGGCCGCGGCCAGTGGGCTTGAATTGATTCCGGGGGTGGAACTCAGCACGCGGCTCACGGCGGGACGCGACTTCAACGTTCATGTCCTGGGCTATTTCCTGGATGGGCCGCCGTCGTCCGCTTTTCGGGAATGGCTCGACAAACTGGTAGGCTCGCGGCGAGAGCGCAACGTGAAGCTGGTGGAGAAGCTGCAGGGCATGGGCGTCGACATCTCGCTCCCTGAAGTGGAAGCGCTGGGCCGCAGCATCACGGGCCGCCCGCATTTCGCGCGTCTGCTGGTGAACAAGGGGCATGCCGCGAACACCGAAGCGGCGTTTCGCGACTATCTGGCGGAATCCGCGCCGGCGTATGTGCAGAGACGCGGGCCGCCGGTGGAGATCGGAATCCAGGAAATCGCATCCGGCGGAGGGCTGCCGGTGCTGGCGCATCCGGTGCGGCTGGGCGTGCGCGATCACGCGGCCGAAGCCGCGCTGATCGGCGAACTGCGCGACGCGGGATTGCGCGGAATCGAGGCGTACCATTCGGACCATCGTCCCGAGGATGTGCAGCGTTATCTCCATCTGGCCGAGAAACTGGATCTGGCGGTGACGGGCGGCACCGATTTCCACGGATCGGCGAAGCCGGATATCGCACTGGGCACGGGGCGGGGAAACGTTCATGTGCCGTACTCGGTTTTGGAGCGGCTCAGGGCGGTCAGGCGGCCTCCTTTTCGTATTTCGTGAGATCGAAGCCGGCTTGTTCGGCGATTTTCGACAAGTGGAGGCGGTGGCGGCGGTCGTGTTCGAGGCCGATTTCGGCGGCCGCATAAACGAACCCATCCGGCGCGGGGTCGTAGGGCAAGCCTTTCATTTTCTCGGTGTTGTGGAGACGGACGGCGTCGTCCATCTGGGTTTTGTAGTGGTCGCGGCGTTTGGTCTGGAGCTCTTCGAGCTGGCGCAAGGCTTCTTTCATGGAACGATGCAGGCGCTGTTCGTAAATGCTGAGGTTGACGAAGTCCTGCGAGTGGGCCTGGAAGGCGCGGGCAGCGGTGAACGCGGAGTGAATGCCGGGATGCTCGGCATCGAAGTCGCCGATTCTTCGGAAGTGTCCTTCGGCGAGCATGCCGTCCTCGATGGAGCGGATGCGGTTGATGCGCCATTGATTGTCGGCGACGGTTTGCGCGAACTGGCGCTCGAGGGGAGTTTCGGGATGGAGGCTGTCGACAATTTCTTTTGAGAAGGTTTGATAGATCTGGAGGTCTTCGGTGGGGAGCACGACGACGCGTGCGGTGAGGCCGTGGCGGAGTGCGTTTATGCTGGAGCGGACTTTTCCTTTTGGCGACGTGGGGCCGGTGGATTTTGCTGCGTTGAGGCGATTGGCTGCGTACTGTAAGGGTGAAGGCATAAGGATAATCTCCGTTACGGTTATAGCAGGCGGGGGCGGGGCTGAGGGGTTAAGGTGTTGATTTGGTAGGGGAAATTGCTTGTGATCGCACGCTGATGCGGCGCGCGATTCTCGCGCCCAAGCCCTACAGCATTAACGAGGGGCCGTTCTCGCGATGATGAAGACGCTCCCTGATCGAGCTCATCGCAATGAGATGCGAGGGATTCGATGCGTAAGAATCGGGGGGAAGCCGAACACAGAGTGACATTCTTCGTGCGAAGCGGGGACTCCGGTGGTGAGCTAACTTTCGAGTGCGTCGTGATTCGTGGTCTCTTCCAGATCACTGCCGAAGAGCCGACTTCCAAGGACCTATCCCGCTGCCGCCCACCCTTTGTCCAAGTGGCCGACTATCCGCTCGGAACAGTCGGTAATTTCCCACCCGAACGTGTCTGGCCAACCTGCGGCAACACACTTCGAGGTCACGTTGACGGAAACTGGACGAGCGCCGGGGGATGACAATCCGCGACCGACCGCCTGTAGAATGTTCTATATCCGTGCAGTTTGGGAAAGGCATCATGACGAGTCCAACGGACCAGCGATTGTTGAATCCAAACAGGCAAATCCTTCAATGTCTGTACCACCTACCGAATAAGAGCAAGGTTCTCTTTGCTGTTTCCCGAATTACCTCAGCCTATCTCCGCGACCATGAGCCGTGGGTGATCGGATACAGCGGTGGTAAGGACTCTACGGCGGTCGTAAAGCTGGTATTTCAGAGCCTTCTGCGTCTTCGCAATGCGCGAAAGCCGGTGACGGTCATTTACTGTGACACCGGCGTAGAAATACCAGCTGCCTCATCATTGGCGCTTAAAGCCCTTGGCGATCTGGAGTTGGAATCCGCCAAACATGGCTTGGCTGCACCCAGCGGATCGCTTCGGCAGTGAACGACAACATCGGGATCGAGCCGAAGCCCCTGAGAGTCCGCCATTCGGAAGCGCCCGAAAGATAATGGAGGCATGGGAACGCGAAAACCGCCGGACTTGTCTGCGCTGGACGACAAGTTGCTTGATGGCCTCCGCTTCTGCACGAAAGTCTATGACCTCTTCGATCAGATTCGGTCTGAGCCCGATGGACTTGGAAAAATCAGGTTGCTTTCAAGCAAACGGGAGAAAAGGCTTCTTGAAGAGTTGATCCCCATCGCGCAGTACATCCAGGCACGGTATCACGTCGGCAACCGGATGAAGGTCCGCTGGCTCAGTGGCTCCCAGCCGTATGACGCCGTCATCTGGACACCCCTGCCCATGGTTAGCAAGGGAGGAATGCCGCGGAAGATAACGATTGAGGTGACGACATCAACGCATCAATTTGCGCATATCGCCAGAAAACAGCTTCATGAAACTGGCGGATCATTTGGCCCAAAGGGTATACAGATTGATAAAGCGACGCGTGCGCCAGTTTCAAAGCCGTATGTGTACTCAGGCGGAGAACACATCAGCGATCTCGCGTTACAGATAATCGGAAGGCTCTCGGCAAAAGCGAAGAAAGAATACCCACCCAATACCGTGTTGATAATTAATTGCGAGACGGATGGTCTGATTTTGGCGCATGAATGGAAAGCCGCGATTCAGGAAGTCGAGGGCCTCGACATCCACAAGTCATTCCGACAAGTTTTCCTAGTTGCCGCAAGAGGAAATCACTCGGCGTCCCTATGGGGGTCGGGCAAGCAGCAGCAGCGCAGGAAAGCTCGTAAACATCCGGCCAAACCTTTCGCTTGACCGCCGCCGACAACGTGGAGTGGCACGACGCGGCGCCTGGCGATTCGACCAAGGCAAGTCCCCTCGACGGTATCGTCTTCAGGCCTTTTTCGGGGGCTGCCTGACACCCTCCGGGCGTATAACGCGCCACTCGGAGAGAGCGAACTGAGCGCCCAGAACGGGACTAGGAACGAGGAACGCGCTTGTGTTGACGTAATGAACTTCCGGATAGTCCGCAATCCGGAAACCAGATCCGCTTCACGCACTCTCCCACTTGCACTCTGTCGTGCCAGGCGGATCGGGCCGGGTTAAGCCAGGTTGCCGTACTTCAGCACTTCCTGCCTCACCTCAATACGCCGGGCATCGTTCATGGCTAACACTTGGACTGTGGCGCCGCCGGTAGCACTGATGCCTTCGATGCGGGCGCCCTTGAAGACAAAGTGTTCAGACCAGAGATCGCGGCGCGGATGAAACAAAGGCGCCACCTGCCCGCTCTCAGGATCGATCCCTGTTAAGTTCGGACCCTTGTGCAGATTGCAACGATGGCATGCTAACGCAAGATTGTTCGGATCATCGGAGCCGCCGTGCTGCTTCGCTACGATATGTTCAACGTGGTGGACCAGTTCGCTATTCCCCTGGTGGAGCTGGCAATATTCGCAACGTTCGGCAGCACGCCGCCGGACGAGGTCCCGCGTCGCCGTATCCATTTGCTAGTGAGTCTTCGAGTCCAGTTGCCGCCGCGCTTTGAGCTTGAGGATCGAGATGAAATCCGCTGCGTTGACCAGGGCTTCATATTCCAAGCGTTCGTCATCGGAAAGGGCACCGTCGTTAGCCCGCTCAGCCAGCGCATCGATTCGTTCCTGAACCGGTGTGGCAACCTGCAACTCGACTACGCGGCGCGCGGATTCAACGTCGAGACAGCGGCTCAAAGGCTCCAGGAGGCCATCCAGGCCAGTTGCGGCGCTCATGTCCCTACGCTAGCACGGAATGCCGTGCGAACAAGGGTCGGCGCGAGCTGAATGGCGAAGCAGACCGTGCCATGCGATAGCATTATCGTTAAATGCGGCGGTTGGCTCTCCTGTTGCTCTTCGGGTCTGGGCTCCGCGCCGCGGAAGATCGCTTGGCCGCAATCCACGCGCTTCTCGTCCCCATGCGTGCAGTGGCGATTGCGGACGCCCGAGGAGCGACGCCCGCCCTGACAGCCGTCAAACACCAGCTCCGTGACTGGATAGAATCCCACCTCGCCCACCTGCAATGGAAAGATGCCCGCTGGGCGCCAAGTCCCACGGTCCTCCAGGAGCAACTCAACGACGAACTAAGTCGCGCGGGTCTCTTCTGCCCCCCAAATGAGACCTGCTGGGAAGACCGTCTTGGTTATCTTGACCGCATCATGCTCGAAATTCAGTCTGGCTTTGTGGTGGTCCGCACGTCAATCGGCCTCCAGATTTGCGGGACCGATGACTCTGCCTATATTTACGAATCGACGGACAATCACTGGCGCCGCATGTGGCAGAGCGAGCAAAACAACTACGAAGAAAAGAACTACTTCCCCCAGAGACTCGTCGAGGTCAAAATCTCGCGCACAGATTGGCGCCCAAACTCTGACCACACCGAGCATCTGGTCGTCACCACTGGCGTGCTTCCATGGTGCACCTCCGTATGGCAGCCCGTCTATTATCGCGTATGGCAAACGAAGTCAACCTATTCAAACCAACTCCTTCTTCTGGAAGGGAGTGAACAAGCGGACATCGCCGCGCCGATTCACGTGCGCGCCAACCAGCACGATGTTTTCATCGAATTCCAAATTATCGCTGACGACGCAATGCGCGTATCCGAGCTTCGGCACTACGTCCTCGAAAACGGAAGGCTCCGCCGCACTGACCCCGTCGCGCTGACGCCGCAGGATTTCGTCTCCTTCTGGTTGCGCCATCCGTGGACCGAGGTCTCCGAGTGGACAGCCCAAACTAGCCGCGCCACCCTCGAAGCGTGGCGCAAGCGGTACAAAGGCACCGACTCTGAGTTCACATCTCCCACTCGCCACTGCACTCGCCACCCGGACCTCTGGCAAGTCGCCACCGATCCCGGCAGCGATCCTGACGTTCACTACTTCCTCATTCGCGCGCACCCACCCTTCCGCTTCACCATGGTCTCGGCATCCGACCGCCCATGGCCCGACTGCACCGAAGACGACCCCGCTGTCGATAACACCCCTGACTTCTTCGACAAATAACCGCCCCATCGACTCGCTCGCCGCCACACTCTTCACCGAACTTTGCAACCCGGAAACAGGATCCCGTATCACGCACCTTCCCACTTGCGCGTCATCGTGGCACGGGCCAGCGACAAAATCACTCCGCCGAACAGGAGCGTATCGGCGAAATAGTTGAGTCCCTCGACTTTCGCGCCGATGCTCGGGTCCGCCAGGGCGCCGATCAAGACGGGGCCATAGATGGTTACAACCAGCAGAAGAATCCACGCGCCGAGATATGTGGAGGCCATGTGTACCTTGCGTGCCAGGAGGAAGCAGGTGCCGGCAACGATGAGAAATGCGCCGGTCAGATAGTCGATGAAGGGGCGGGCGGGGATCCACTCGGGCATTTGTTTCTGGAGCGGGACTACGGGAAGTCCGAGGGGATGCAGAAAATGCTGGACGCCGAAAACGATGGCGGCGATCGCGATCAAGACCCGGCCCACGGTGATGAGACTCTTTCGCTGCCCCGCCAAGACCCAGGCGCCGCCGGCGAACGACAATTCCCGGAAGACGACCGTCCATGCGAATCGGCCGCCGACCCTGACCGCTCCCGGAAGATGCAACATCGCCACAAAGAGGAACATCATGATCCCCAACAGCAGGCCGGACCAGCGCACCTGAATGTTGGTGGCGATGCTCAACGCCGCGGCGATGAGCGCAACGCCGACGAAATACAGCCAGAACAAACGCAACGGCATGTATCGCGGCACCATACTCAGGGGGATTCCGCCGAAAAGATGTTCCGCGCCGAAGGCTGCCAGCGGGATGGCGAAGCACAAGGGGGTGAGGGCTACCAACTTGTCGATACCACGAGCCCGGGCGATGTCGTTCTTGGCGGCCAGCAGACCAATCACGAGCATCGCGAGCATGGCGGCGGACATCGAGACAGGCAGCATCGTACTAAGCTACTCCAGCTGGCCCACGATCTCTTCCGCAATCGCCAGCGACGCCGTAGCGGCCGGGCTCGGGGCGTTGAGTACATGCAGCGCGCCTGGCTGGCGGGCAAATTCGAAGTCCTGCAGGATCTCGCCGCCGGGACCCACGGCCTGCGCACGCACGCCCGCACCGCCAGCCTCCAGATCCTCCGGCCGGATCTCAGGAACCATCCGCTGCAGTGACCGGCAGAACAGCTCCTTGCTGAAGGAGCGCCGCAGTTCCGCCCAGCACATCGCCGGATACTTTGCGAGGAAGCGCCACAGCCCTGGATACGCCAGCGCGTCCGCGAGATCCCGCAGGTTGATATCCCGCTTGCGATAGCCCTCGCGCGCGAATGCGAGCACCGCGTTGGGTCCGGCCTCCACGCCTCCATGGATCAGACGCGTATAGTGGACGCCGAGGAACGGGAAGCGCGGATCGGGAACCGGGTAGATCAGATTGCGGACCAGGTGCTGCCGCGCGGACTTGATCTTGTAATACTCGCCGCGAAACGGAACGATGCGGAGACGGCGCTCCAGGCCGGCCATCGCGGCGATGCGGTCCGAATGCAGTCCGGCGCAGTTGATCAGCAGATCCGCTTCGAAGTCGCCGGTGGTGGTGTGAGCTATCCAGGCGCTCGCGGCGAATCGCAGTTTACGAACCTCGGCGCCGGTGACCACGCGGCCGCGAATCAGCGACGCCAGCGTCTGACAGACGCGCGGGTAATCGACAATGCCTTCTTCCGGAACGCGAATGGCGGCAAGGCCGGCGACATGCGGCTCGATTTCCCGCATCCGGTCAGGATCCAGCAGCTCGAGCCCGGTGAGGCCGTTGGCTTGCCCGCGCTGGAACAGGTCATGCAGGCGGGTCAGCTCGTCCGGCGTCACCGCCACCACCAGTTTTCCGCAGATTTCATGCGGGACGGCATGCTCGCGGCAAAATTCCACCATCTGCCGGATTCCGCGCGCCGCCAGCCGGGCCTTAGTGGAGCCGGGTTTGTAATAAAGGCCGGCATGCAGCACACCGCTGTTGTGTCCGGACTGGTGGCGTCCCACGCCTGGCTCCTTTTCGAGCAGGGTGACGGCGGCCGAGGGATATCGCCGGCCCAGACGCCAGGCGGTGGCCAAGCCGACGATGCCGCCGCCGATTACCAGGATGTTCTTGGGAGTCAATGTTCATCGTAACGGAATCGCCATGAGACTAAGGCAGTTCGGCCGGCACCTTATTAAGGGTGTAGCAGTTTACCCGATTGTGAAGTCCTATTGAAGAGCGGATGATCGGACCAGGGAAAACACTTTGAGGATCTTGCGGATAGCGATGGCGTTGTGGCTGGCCGGGGCAGTCCGGTCGAATTTGCATGCCCAGGCTAGCGTGCTGACCTGGCATAACGATAACGCGCGCACCGGACAGAATTTGCAAGAGACGGCGCTGACGCCGGGTAATGTGAACGCCTCCACTTTCGGGCGGCTCTTCACGCTGTCAGTGGACGGCAAGGTGGATGCCCAGCCGCTTTACGTTCCCAGCCTGGCGATTCCGGGGCAGGGCACGCACAATGTGCTGTTTGTCGCCACTGAGCATGACAGCGTCTACGCTTTTGACGCCGACACCGGAGCGCCACTCTGGCACGTGTCGATGCTGTTGGGTGGAGAAGCGGTATCCGACGACCGCGGTTGCAATCAGGTGACTCCGGAAATCGGAGTGACTTCCACGCCGGTGATCGATCCGCTGATGGGGCCGCACGGAACCATGTATGTGGTGGCGATGTCGAAGAACGGATCCATCTATCATCAGCGTCTGCATGCGCTGGATCTGACGACGGGCGGGGAGCAGTTTGGCGGGCCGATTGACGTGGCGGCCACCTACCCGAACCTGCAAGGCACTACTACCTTCGATCCGAAACAGTACAAGGAACGCGCGGGCCTCGCGCTCTATAACGGCGTGGTGTATACCAGCTGGGCATCGCATTGCGATTTTCAGCCGTACAGCGCCTGGGTGATCGGCTACAACGAGTCCACGCTTAGCCAAACCAGCGTGCTGAACTTGACGCCCAACGGAAGCGAAGGATCGGTGTGGGCGGCGGGCGCGGGCCCGGCCGTGGATTCGAGCGGCAACATTTATCTCCTCATGGCCAATGGGACTTTCGAAACCACGCTTAGCGGGGGGGGCTTTCCGAACAAGAACGACTACGGAAACGCATTCGTGAAAATCGCGAGCGGCAACACTTCGGTTGCGGACTATTTCACGATGTTCAATACAGTGAGCGAGTCCAATGCCGATCAAGATCTGGGATCGGGCGGGGCGATGCTGCTGCCTCCGCTGAACAACTCGCAGGGGCAATCGCGCGATCTGGCCGTCGGCGCCGGCAAGGATCATCATATTTACGTGGTGGACCGTTCGAATATGGGCAAGTTCAACGAGTCGTCGAACGTGATCTACCAGGACCTGACGTCTTCGCTGTCGGGTTCGGTATTCTCAAGCCCAGCGTGGTTCAACGGCACGCTGTACTACGGGGCCGTGGGCGATCACGTCAAGGCGTTCCCCTTCGCCAGCGGATTGTTCGCAACCACTGCTTCGTCGCAGAGTCCCACCGGCTTTGGATATCCGGGATCCACGCCGTCGATTTCGGCCAACGGAACGGCGAACGGCATCGTGTGGGCCGCCGAGAACGCGAACCCGGCGGTACTGCACGCTTATGATGCCGCCAATCTTGCCACCGAGCCGTACAACTCGAACATGGCTGCGAACAACCGCGATCACTTCGGCGCGGGGAATAAGTTCATCGTGCCTACGGTGGTGAACGGGAAGGTATACGTCGGCACCACCAACGGCGTGGGCGCTTTCGGATTCATTTGCGGAACGGCCTCCGTTCCGATGCCCGCGAATAACGCGGCCGGGGTGGCGCTCAGCCCCACGCTGAGCTGGACGGCGGCCACCGGCGGAACTTCGTACGATGTCGCGCTGTCTACCACCAACCCGCCCGGCGTGGTAGCCACCGGTCTCACCGGCACCAGTTATCCCGTCACCGGGCCACTGGCGTCCGGGACCAAATATTACTGGTATGTGGTTACTCACAATTGCTCGGGAGCAGCGCAATCGCCAGTCTGGAATTTCACCACCACGGGCGGCAGCGGCGGCCAGGAGACCGGCTTTGTCGATATGGCCGGAGACACTCAGGGCGGCACAACGCTGGTAAAGGGCGCGATGTTTTTTGTGCGCGGGTGGGCGGCGGACACAGCCAGCGGCGCGCCGGTGCAGAGTGTCACGGTGTTCGTGGACGGCAACAGCGAGGGGAATGCGACGCTCGGAATTTCGCGTCCGGACGTGGCGCAGGCTTATAACCGCAGCGACTTCACCAACAGCGGCTGGAGCTTTCAGATGTCTACGGCCGCGCTGAGCGTGGGGCAACATGCAGTGACGGCGAGCGCGATGGGCACCTCCGGTACCGGGCCCTTGACGAGGACTAAGACGGTCACTATCACCATGACCAGCGGCCAGGAGATCGGCTTCGTGGACATGGCGGGCGATGCCCAGGGAGGCGGCACGGTAGCCCAGGCGGGAACGCTGTACGTCCGCGGCTGGGCGGCCGACACATCGACTGGCGCGCCGGTGCAGACAGTGACGGTGTTGATCGACGGAAACAGCGTGGGGAACGCCACGCTGGGTGGCGCGCGCCCGGATGTGGCGAGCGCTTACAACCGGAGCGATTACACCAACAGCGGCTGGAGCTTCCAGATGTCCGCCGGAACGCTGAGCGTAGGCCAACATTCGGTAACGGCGATGGCTACCGGATCTTCGGGCACAGGAACGTTAACCCGAACCAGGACTATCAATATCTCCAGCGGCCAGGAGATCGGCTTCGTGGATATGGCCGGAGACGTCCAGGGCGGCGCCAACGTCACGCAGGGTGGAACGCTGTACGTTCGCGGCTGGGCCGCGGACACGTCCAGCGGCGCGCCGGTGCAGTCAGTCACGGTTTTTGTGGACGGCAACAGCGTGGGGACCGCCACGCTGGGAGGGTCGCGTCCGGACGTCGCGAGCGCCTACAGCCGCAGCGACTATACCAATAGCGGCTGGAGCTTTCAGATGTCCGCCGCGACTCTCAGCGTGGGGCAGCATACCGTCACCGCGATTGCCGCCGGGTCATCCGGCACCGCGATGCTGGTGGGGAGCCGGACCATCACCGTCACTGCCGGACAGGAGATCGGATTCGTGGATATGGCCGGAGACATACAAGGTGGTACCTCCGTCAGTCAGGGAGGGACACTGTACGTCCGCGGATGGGCGGCGGATACGGTAAGCGGCGCACCCGTTACCAGCGTGACCGTGTTTATTGACGGAACCAGCCACGGAAACGCTACTCTCGGAGGCTCGCGGCCCGACGTTGCCAGCGCATACAGCCGCAGCGATTTCACGAACAGCGGAGCTTCCAAATGTCAGCCGCGGGATTGAGTGTGGGCCAACACTCTGTAAGCGCGACGGCTTCCGGCCCCTCTGGGACCGGCACGCTTACTCACATCCGGACGGTAAACGTCACGCCCTAAGGTCTGGAAAACCGGGCGTTTCGCATGTTGTACTATATAGATAGCGGTCCACCGCTTCCGATATAGTACTAGATGTCACTTCATCGCATTTCCCTTGCGCTGGGTGTCGGTATTGTGTTGCTCCAGCTCAACGGTTGGGGGCAAACAGCGCCGGGACTTAAGCTTGACTCCCGCCTGCGCGAGGCGCGGGCAGATTCCATTGTTTCCGTTTTCATCCAGCTAGCCAATCAGCCGCGCGCTGAGATCCAGCGCCAGGTGGAAGAACGCTTCGCCAGCCGCAAGAGCTTCGCCGAGGAGCGCTACGGCCGGGCCGCGCGGCTCCAATTCCTGGTTCCGGGAGAGCTGGAATCGGCGGCGGGAGACGTGGACAGCGTAACGCTCGAAATCCGCCAGACCACCGCCCGTGAGATGGCCGCCGCGGTCCAGTGGGAGCAGGATCTGATCGAGACTTCCCTGCGTTCGCTGGGCGCCGTTAACATCCAGAGATTCACCATTCTGAATATGCTGAGCGCCGATATCCCGGCTTCGTCGCTGGCGGCACTGGAGAGCGATCCCGCTATCGCGAAAATCTGGATGAGCCAGCGGCGGCATACACACCTGGTCAACAGTTCTCCGTCGCTGGGCGCGCCCGCTTTCTGGAACAACGCTACGTCGTACACGGGCGCTGGACAGTCGGTGGCGATTGTGGACACGGGCATATTTGGAGCACATCCGGCGTTTGGCACGAAGTCGCCCCCGGCCAACAGCAAGAACACGATTTCAGGGGCCCCTTGCGCCAATACGGCGGACAACACGGATACGGTGGATCGGGTCGGACATGGTTCGCATGTGGCGGGCATCGTGGGCAGCGGCGGTGCACCGGGATGGACGCAGTATTTCGGGGTAGCCAAGGGCATATTGAACATCTTTATGGCCAAGGCGGGATGCACAGTTCCCAATCAAGGCGGCAGCTTCTCGGACAGCGATATTCTTACAGGGCTACAGTGGATCCTTTCGAACACGCCGGCGAGGATCATCAACATGTCGCTCGGATCGGTAACACCCGCCACGCAGGACGACGATTTCTTCTCAAGCACACTTGATCAACTCGCCAGAGATTCAGATCTCATATTCTCCATTTCGGCGGGTAACAGCGGTTCGGGTGCATCTACTATGACGTCTCCAGGGATTGCTTACAACATTCTCTCGGTGGCGGCAATGGACGATCACAGTGACACGGACCGCTCGAATGACACCGTTGCCGGTTTCAGCAGCCGCGGACCGACCGTTGGCGGTCGCAAGAAGCCCGATATCGCGGCGCCGGGCGCCGGCGGGAACGCGGGTATTGTGTCCGTCGATCATAACTCCAACGGGTTCGTTGGTATGCAAGGCACTAGTATGGCCGCGCCGCACATCGGCGGATCCGCCGCGCTGCTGCGGCAAGCCGGCGTCACCAGCTCGCTCGCCATCAAAGCGCTGCTGCTCAACTCCACCGGCTCAGCCGCCTGGGATTCGGCCATTGGATGGGGTTACGCGAACCTTAGCACGGCTCTGGCCCAGGTCTCGAATACGCTCACCGGCTCCGTTCCCGCCGGCTTGTTCCGCTTGTACCGCGGACCCACGGGATCGTCCACGGCAACGCTGGTCTGGGATCGCGACCCTAACGCGACGCCCAGCAATCTCGATCTGGCACTTTATGATCGATCCGGCGGCGCGCTTGCGGCGGTGTCCAACAGCACCGTCGACAATGTGGAAAAGGCTACGGCATCCACCACCGGCAACATAGTGGTCAAAGTAAAGAGCGTCTCAGCCACGGCCGCGGAACCCTTCGCGCTGGCAACCTCTACCAGCGGATTCGTCTCCGCCACGGGACCCGTTCTTTCCGTCAACTGTTCCGGTCCATCCACGCTCGCGCCCAGCGCCAGCGGCAGCTTCCTGTGCACGATTCAGAACACCGGCGATCTGGAGGCATTCGGAGTCAGCAGCACGCTGGCGCTTAACGGCGGCGGGCCCGGCACCGCCATGTCGCTGGGGACTCTCAGTCCCGCCGGCAGCGCCTCGCGCACCTGGAACATCACCGCGCCGTCAACCGGCGGCCAGTACACCCTGCAGAACAGCGTAACCAGCACGTCTTACCAAGAGTCTTTCCCGGCTTCCGGTTCGGTGAACTTCACGGTTTGCACTTACGGGCTCTCGCCCATCAGCCATACCGCCCTGGCTTTCGCGGAACCCAGTGATTCGTTCACGGTAACCACGCCATCCGCGTGCGCGTGGAGCGCCTCCACTACCGACTCCTGGATTTCGATCACGTCGGGCAGCGGGCCCGGCAATGGGTCTGTGGCATACAAGCTCACGGCGAACAACACCGGCTCCGCCCGGTCGGGATCCATCTCCGTCGCGGGAATCAGTTTCCCGGTAACCCAGCCGTGCGCGTTTTGCGGATCGAACCCAGTGCCCGCGGACACCGCCACCGGTGTCAGCTTGCGGCCAACGCTGACCTGGCCTTCGGTATCGGGATCCACGTCGTATGATTTGTCGTTCGGCACTACCAACCCGCCCCCGGTCTTTGCATCGGGGATCGCAAGCAATACCTGGCCAATAACCGGACCTCTGAACTTTTCGACAAAATATTACTGGTCCGTGACTGCCAAGAACGGCGCGAATACCGTGCAGTCGCCGGTCTGGAGCTTCACCACTATTCCGATGCCTGCCGGAGGCGGCCAGGAGAGCGGATTCGTGGATATGGCCGGAGACACTCAGGGCGGCGCGAATGTTCCCAAAGGCGCGACGCTGTTTGTGCGCGGATGGGCGGTGGATACAGTGGCCGGCGCGCCGGTGCAGAGCGTGACGGTATTTGTGGACGGCAACAGTGTGGGGACCGCGACTCTGGGTGACGCCCGGCCCGACGTCGCACAGGCCTACAACAGCAGCGACTACACCAATAGCGGCTGGCACTTCCAGATGTCTACCGCGGCTCTGACGGTGGGGCAACACTCGGTTACGGCGTCCGCGACCGGTCCATCGGGCAACGGGAGTCTGCTGAGAAACCGCACGGTCAACATCACGGCGGGCGGCGGCCAGGAGACCGGGTACGTGGATATGGCCGGCGACACGCAGGGTGGCGCCAACGTGCCGAAAGGCGCGACGCTGTTTGTGCGCGGCTGGGCGGCCGATACCGCGAGCGGGGCGCCGGTGCAGAGCGTGACAGTGCTGATTGACGGCAACAGCGTGGGCACGGCGACGCTGGGCATCTCCCGCCCGGATGTCGCGCAGGCGTTCAACCGCAGCGATTACACCAACAGCGGCTGGAGCTTTCAGATGTCCACCGGGTCACTGAGCGTGGGGCAGCACTCGGTAACGGCCATGGCTACCGGATCGTCCGGCACCGGCGCACTGTTGCGAACCGGGACGGTGAACATCACGGCCGGCGGCGGCCAGGAGATCGGGTACGTGGATATGGCCGGCGACACGCAAGGCGGAGCGAACGTATCCAAGAGCGCCACACTGTTCGTGCGCGGATGGGCGGCCGATACCGCCAGCGGCGCGCCGGTGCAGAGCGTGACGGTGCTGATTGACGGCAACAGCGCGGGCACGGCGACGCTGGGCATCTCCCGTCCGGATGTCGCGCAGGCGTTCAACCGCAGCGATTACACTAACAGCGGCTGGAGCTTTCAAATGTCCGCGGCACCGCTGAGCGTCGGACAGCACTCGGTGACTGCGACAGCTTCCGGATCTTCCGGCACGGGACCGTTAACGCGGACCCAGACCATCAATATCACGCCCTGATCCCGGTCAGACCGGGCGTTCCATGGCCGGGCGGCCCTCATACGCTTCCAGCACGGGGTTGACCTCGCCCATCATCACCACTTCGCCGCGGTCCAGCCACAAGGCGCGGTCGCACATCTTCTGCACTGCGTACGCGGAGTGGGAAACAAACAGAATCGACTTCCCGGAGCGCCGGAATTCGTAGAGCGCGTCCATGCAGCGCGTCTGAAACGCGGAATCGCCGACCGCCAGCACTTCGTCGATGAGAATCAGGTCGGCGTCGGTATGGATGGCGACGGCGAAGGCCAGGCGCATCACCATGCCGCTCGAATACGTTCGCAAAGGCTCGCCGATGAATTCCTCAAGTCCCGAAAATTCGACGATGCGATCCATCATCTCGCTCGAGCGCTTACGGGTGAGGCCGTGCAGGGATGCGTTGAGCAGCAGATTTTCCGCGCCGGTCAGGTCCGGATGAAACCCCGACCCCAGCTCCAGTAATGCGGCCACGCGCCCGTTCACCTCGACGGTTCCTTCATCCGGCGTGGCGAGGCTGGCGGCGAGCGCGAGCAGCGTGCTCTTGCCGGCCCCGTTCGATCCCACCAGGCCCAGGCTCTCGCCGGGCTGCACTTCAAAGGACACCCGCTTCAACGCCTGAAACTGGTGATGCTCCACCGGCGGCGTGAACCAGTGCAGGATGTGACGCCGCAATAGCTGACGTCCCGTGGCGTGGGGAAACCATTTCGAAACGTTCTCAAACCGGATCAGGGGCATGCGGGTTTTACAGATACTCAAAAAACCGGCTTTTGAGTTTATTGAATACAAATATTCCTATGGTCAGCGTAACGGCGGCCACCAGCGTGAGATTGCGCAGTGTGGACCATTCGGGATCGCGCCCCTCCAGCAGGATGGAGCGCAGCATCAGCACCACGGCCGCCACCGGGTTGAAGCGATAGACCTCGGTGTACTTCAGCGGAATCACCGCGAACGAGTAGAAGATGGGCACCAGCCAGAACAGCACCGTATTGGCGGACTCCACCACGTAGCGGACGTCGCGGATGTAGACGTTCACGGCGGAAGAAACCAGGGAAAGCCCGAACACGAAGATAATGAACAAGGCCCAGATCAGGGGCAGCCACAGCCAGTGCAGGGTGGCTCCGCGGCCGAAGATCATCACCAGAATCAGCAGCAATCCCAGCTGGATGGCGAGGTGAACGCAGTTGGACAAGATAGAGGCCAGTGGGAAGACTTTGCGGGGCACCGAGATGCGCTTGATGAGACTTGTGTTTTCCACCAGGGAAGTGGTTCCGGTAATCCAGGAAATGGCGAAAAAGTTGAATGGAATAAGCCCGCAGAGCAGGAACAGGGGGAACTGCGGCACGGACGGGGGAAAGATGCGCGTAAAGATGAAGGTGAGCACCGCCATCATGATGATGGGGTTCAGCAGGCTCCAGAATACGCCCAGAGACATGTTGCGATAGCGTATTTTGAAGTCCTTTTGAACCAGATTGGAAAGGAGAAAAAAATAGTCCCCAGTCCAGCGCCTTCGGGGTTGCATTCCCCCCATTGTACACTCGCGAGGCCTGCTGGAGCGCGCTAGAATGAACCGAGACTCAGACCCTGGATGGTTTACGGAAGTGAATATTTCAAATCGCACTGCGGCCCCATTCCTTATACGCGCGAACATCCTCACTGGCTGAGTTTCTTCTCCGGCATCGCGGAACGAATTGTCGCGAGCCTGGCCCCCAAACGGGTGCTGGATGCCGGGTGCGCCATGGGCTTCCTGGTGGAAATGCTGCGGGATCGCGGCGTGGAGGCGTACGGTCTGGATGTTTCCGAGTATGCGATCGCCCAGGTGCGGCCGGATATTGCGCCGTATTGCAAAGTAGCCGCCCTGGAAGAGCCGATCGCGGGCAAATTCGATCTCATCACCTGCATCGAGGTGCTGGAGCACCTCACCGAAGAGCAGGCGCGCGCGGCGATTCTCAACATGAGCCGCGCCACGGACACTATCCTGTTCTCGTCTACTCCATCGGATTTCGATGAGCCCACGCACGTCAACGTGAAACCGGAGGCCTGGTGGCTGGAGTTGTTCGCCGAGGTTCACTTCGTTCCCGACCGCTCGTACGATGCGCGCTTTCTGACGCCGCACGCGATGCTGCTGCGCCAGGAAGAGCCGGCGTCTGAGCAGAAGACGGCCGATCTGCTGGCGGATCTAACGGCGCGCTACGATCAGCTTGGCGAGACGGTGAGAGCGCAGGCCGTCCGGCTGGAAGGACTCGAGTCGCGACTGGAGCAAGC
>JALYHQ010000201.1 GCA_030776455.1 Acidobacteriota bacterium
GTGCTATTCTGAAATCGCACCAGAGTGCCGCTCATGTGGTTTCGCGTCACCGCCGCTTTTTGTTTTGTGGCGCTCCTCTCAACCTGGGGCGTCCTTCGCGCGCAAAAGGCATTTCAAGAGTATCCCGCGATCGAGTACGAGGATTTTCCGAAGCCGCCGGACTGGAATCAGAAAGCCGAATGGGTGCGCGCGCGGCTCCGTTATCCCGATATCTACGGCTATCCCGACAACCTTCGCTATTCCATGCGCGACGGACGCTCTTTTCCCGGCTTTTGGACCATGGATTACCCGCGCTCGGATCGCCACTTGCTGGCAGGCATGCGGCGGCTGACGCGCATCGACACGCGGTCGGTGGAACAGGTGGTGACGCTCGACGGCACGGATGACGTTTACAACTGGCCGACGCTCTACGGGGTAGAGGTGGGTCACTGGAATCTTGGCGACGCGGAAGCCAGGCAGCTGCGCGAATATCTGCTGCGCGGCGGATTCTTCATGTGCGATGACTTTCACGGCACGGAACCTTACCGCGGCGTGCGGGAGTGGGATGTTTTCACGCGCAGCATGAGCAAAGTGTTTCCGGACCGGCCGATTGAGGAGATTCCGGATAAGGATCCGATTTTTCACACGCTGTTCGACCTGGACGACCGCTTCCAGGTGCCCGGGGCGCAGTATCTAGAGACCGGCATCACGTATGAGGCCGGCGAGACCGGGAAGACGCCGCACTGGCGCTGCATTCGCGACGACAAGGGGCGCATCATGGTCGCGATCTGCCACAACATGGACCTGGGCGATGCCTGGGAATGGGCCGACGATCCGCGATACGAAGAGAAGTGGGCATCCCTGGCTTATCGCATTGCGGCGAATTATTTCGTGTACGATTTGACGCACTGACTGGGGTGAGAATGCGGGAAGCCGACGGATCGCCGAACGATCGAACCAATAGAACGCTGGCCAAGTGGAATGAAATCGAGTCCCTGGCCGCCGGCCTGGCGGTGCAGGCGCTTCAAGACCTCGCTCGGGACTCAGATCGATACATTGCTGAGGTGAAGGCCGCGACCGCCGCGAAGCAGACGCTGCGACAGTTGATCGTCATGGCGGCCGAGGAGGTTTCGCGAACGGCGGCCGAGCCGAAGAAACGGCCGGTTCCGCTTCGCCAGTTGGAAACCCTCGTGGAAGATTTGAAATCGAGTCTGGACTCGATGAACGAAATGTCGGAGGAGACGTCGATGCGGCTGCAGATGGCCGTGGACCGGCGGAGCAAGTTCGTCGCGGCGCTGAGCAACATCATGAAGGCGATCGGCGATACCCAGAACACGCTGGTCTCGAATCTCAAATGACACTGGATTGCGGGCCCGGCTACGCAAGCGCCGCTTTGTATAACGCCAGCAACTTCCCCCAGGCTTGCTCGGCGGCGGGCTTGTTGTAGAGCGGAGCGCCGTTTTGCTGCGGCATATCGGGCACGCACCAGCCATGCAAGGCTCCTGGATACACTTCAATTTCGGAGTGAACCTGAGCGGCTCCGAAGGCTTCCTTCAGCTTGTCCTTGGCATCCGGCTGGCGGGTGTCGTCGTTGGACGCGATGGCGATATACATATGCGCCTTGATCTTCGGAGCCAATAAATGCGGGCTATCGGGCTTGTCGGTTACCAGGCCGCCGCCATGGAAAGATGCGCCCGCGCCGATTCGATTCGGGAGCGACGCGGCGGTCCTCACCACCAGCGGTCCGCCCATGCAGTAACCCTGGGTGCCGATCTTCTTGGATTTGTTCACCTCTTTTTGCGCGTCCAGGAAAGCGACATAAGCGGCTGCGTCCTTTTCAGGGTTGCCGGGCGCGTTCACCGACGCCATCAGCGGCGTAAGTTTCGCGCGGTCGGCTGCATTCGAGAAGCTGAACGTGGAGGCGTCGGTGAAAGGAGCCTTCGAAACGCGATAAAAAGGATTCGGCACCAGGACCGAATATCCCTCGGCGGCCAGGCGTTTGGCCATGTCGCGCATCGCGGGCCGCAGGCCAAATGCGTCGGGCCAGAGCAGCACGCCGGGATGCGAGCCGGTCTTGGGACGAATGAACGCGGCGTCGCAGGTCCCGTCAGGAGTTTTGACCTCGACATCGGTTTCGACCACGTCCAAGCCGGCGGCAGCGAGCGATTCGGTAGTAGCGGCCAGACCCGCTGCCACTGAGAGAGCTACAAAATCGCGCCGGCCGACGTTACCGGGCTGTGCATCGGTGTGTTGAGTTTTGGGATTTTCTTTCATGGCTGGTCCTTCTGAAAGTGTACCGTCTCTTGCAAGGCCGCTAACGAACTTTGTACTTGCAGCGAGGGCATTCGTAGCCCGGTGTTGGATTCCTGCCGAACGCGGATCAAATCGCCAATGGGACGCCTGTCAGCCCCAAATGCCGGTCGGTAGACCAGCACGTTGCGCTTCGGCGCTCGTTCATCAGGACAAGCCCATGGGCGTCGGCCAAGGTCAGCTTTTGATCGGAGAATCTCTTGACCATCGCTCCACTCTTAGCGAGTTCGCCGGCATCGAACGCATGGATCGTTAGCGCCTTCAAATCCGCGATGAAAGCGAGAAACTGCAAGGCGCGAAAATAATCGTACCGGCGCAGGAACCAGCCGTGCCCTTCCGCAATGACCAGACTCGATGTGATCAGAGCCGGTGGCGCGGAGAACAGCCGATGGAACAAGATGTGGTGGCTGTCGGACCGGTCCAGGAATGCGATCAGCGCGGAAGTGTCGACGTAGCACTCAGTCCTTCGTGCCATAGACGAGTTCATCGACGGACTGACTGGATTGAGGATCTCCACTTTCGACGAAGCCCGCATACCGCATCCAGGGTTTATCGCCTCGGGTTGGAAGCATCTGACGGACGGCGCGGCGCACGAACTCGGCAACGGATATGCCCAAGTCGCGAGCCTCCTTTTTGGCGAGGTTGTATTCGCGTTCGTCCAGGCTGACCTGCGTGCGGATCATGTTATCACTACCTGTAGAGATGATAACACGAGGCGGAGTGCAACTCACCCTCTATGTCACAAACATGGCCACCGCGGCGGCGGTCATCACCGCGGCGGCGATCCAGCCCATCGACATCATCAGCGCCGAGTTCCGGTGCTTGCCCATCACCGCAACGCTGCCGGTCAGCAGCACGATCAATACGATCAGCGGGGGCGCCAGCACTCCATTCAGCACCGCCGACCAGAACAGCATCTTCACTGCGTTGAAGCCCGCATAATCGAGCGCGAGGCCTACCAGCATGGCCACCGCGATGACGCCGTAGAACTGGCGGCCCATGTGGAAGCGCGCCGCCAGCGAGCCCTTCCAGTTGGCCGCTTCCGATATGGCATAAGCGCAGGACCCGGCGAGCACTGGCACTCCCAGCATACCCGCGCCGATCAGTCCCAGCGTGAATAGCAGATAAGCTCCGCTGCCGGCCAGCGGACGCAGAGCCTCGGCGGCCTGGCCGGCGGTGGTGATCGACGTTTTTCCCGCGGCGTGCAGCGTCGCGCCGGTGGTGAGCATGATGAAATACATCACGAAATTCGAAAAGAACATTCCCGTGAGCACGTCGGTTCTGGCTTTGCGCAGTTCGCCTTGCGTAGCGCCCTTGCGCTGAGCCAGCGTGACGCGGCCCTTGGCTACTTCCTCTTCCACTTCTTGCGATGCCTGCCAGAAGAACAGATATGGCGAAATAGTCGTACCGAGGATGCCCACCAGCGCGGCCCAGTACTCGTGCGACATCTCGAAGTGCGGCACCAGCGTGGACCACAGCACGGCTTTCCAATCGGGATGCACCACGAAGGCCGTGATGACGTAGGCGAACAACACCAGGGTGAGGTATTTGAAGATGCGCGCGATGGTGCGGTAAGAGGTCCAGATCAGCAGCGAACAAATGAACAGGGCGTAGAAGGGAGTCCAAACGAACGAGGAAACGCCGGTGACCAGTTTCGTCGCTTCGCCCATCCCGCCCAGATCGGCGCCGATATTCACCACATTCGCCACCAGCAGGATGGCGCAAGCCCCCCAGACCACCCAGCGCGGATAGCGCGACCGCAGCACCCCGGCGAAGCCCTGGCCGGTGACCATCCCGAGCCGGGCGCACATCAGCTGCACCACGGACATCAGCGGGAAGGAGAAGAGCGCGGTCCAAAGAACGGAGTAGCCAAACGCCGCGCCGGTGACGGAGTAGGTGGAAATGCCGGAGGGGTCGTCATCGGCGGCGCCGGTGATAAGGCCGGGCCCGAGGTTTCGGAAAAATCGCTGGAAGCGGTATTTATGTTTCTTCAAACGGGCTGATTCCCCTTTAAGTTGGTAGATGCAAGCGCGCTGGAGAGCTTTCATAGGATACGAACTTTTTGGCGCGGGCTTCGTCTTATCTGAAATGCGAGCCATACGATATGCGGGGCGGACTCTGGCGAAGAGTCCGGGATTCACCATCGTCGCCATCGCGACGCTGGCGCTGGGGATGGGAGTGAACAGCGCGATCTTCAGCGTGATTGACGCCATTCTGCTGCGGCCGCTGCCGTTTCCCGAGCCGGACCGGCTGGTCTCCTTCTGGGAGCATAATCCGCGCACTCCTGAAGATCGCGGCGGCGTCGCGCCGGCCAATCTGGCGGATTACAACCGGAACCGCGTGTTCACCGCCGTCGCCCATGCGGGTGTCAAGGGCGTGAACGTAACCGGCGGCGGTACACCCGAACGGATGTCGAGTCTCACGGGAACTTACACGCTGCTGGATGTTCTCGGCGTCCGGCCCGCTCTGGGACGGACTTTTCGGCCCGAGGAGGATCGCTACGGCGCTCCGAAAGTGGTAATCGTGAGCGACCAGCTCTGGCAGCAGCGTTTCGGGGGCGACAGCGCGGTGCTGGGACGCAGCATCCTGCTGGATGGCGAGCCGCATCAGATCATCGGCGTGATGCCGCCGGGTTTCCAGCCGCCGGAACAGTTCACCCAGCGCGAGCCGATCCAGCTGGTCCTCCCGGATTGCTGGCCGCCGGATGTGCTGGCGAATCGCGGCGAGCATTTCGATCATGCCGTGGCGCGCTTGAAGCCCGGCGTCACCATAGCCCAGGCGCAAAGCGAGATGACGGCGATTTCCAGTAGCCTGGCCAAAGCGTATCCCGCCACCAACGCCGATGTGATGGTAGGCGTCGCGCCGCTGGGGGCGGATCTGGTGCGGCAGGTACGCACCGCGCTGCTCGTATTGCTGGCCGCCGTTGGATTGGTGCTGCTGATCGCGTGCGTGAACGTGGCCAACCTGCTGCTGGCGCGGTCCGCTGGACGCAGCCGCGAGATCGCGATCCGCCTGGCCTTGGGCGCGAACCGCTGGCGGGTGATGCAAGAGCTACTGATCGAGAGCGCGCTGCTGGCAGCCATCGGATGCGCACTGGGGCTGGTGCTGGGTGCCTGGTCGCGCGATCTGCTGGTATCCATCGCGCCCCGGAATCTGCCGCGTCTCGATGCCGTCGCACTGAACTGGCGCGTCCTTGGATTCACCGCGCTGCTGGCGTCCATCACGGTGTTTCTGGTGGGGCTGTTCCCGGCGTGGCAAGCTTCCGGCGTGCGGCCGAATGAATCGATGAAGGCGGGCGAGCGCCACACCGGCGGATCCGCGCTGCTCCGCTGGCGCAGCGCGCTGATGGCCGCGGAAGTGGCGCTATCGCTGATCCTGCTGGTGGGCGGTGGGCTGCTGCTGAGGAGCTTTCTGCGGATTACCGGCATCGAACTGGGGTTTCAACCGGATCGTGTGCTGGCGCTGAATATCAATTTGCCGGCTACGCGTTATCCCGACGGCGCGCGGCGGCTGGCATTTTTCCAGGAGCTCGAGCAGCGCGCCAGCCGTCTGCCGGGCGTGCAGTCGGCGGCGTTCAGTTTCCGGTTCCCCATGCGCGGCGGCTGGGGCAGCGTGTATGAGACGCCCGAAAGTTCCGGTGTCGACCGGCGCGACCGCAGTCACGACGCGGATTTCCAGGTGGCCAGCCCGCGCTATTTTGAGACGCTCGGCATTCCGATTGTGGAAGGCCGCCCATTCACCGCGCAGGATAAAGAAGGCATGGAGCCGGTGGCCATCGTCAATCGGACACTGGCAAGGAAGCTGGTGCCGAACGGCAGCGCTTTGGGCCTCCGGATCCGGCGGTCGGGGAGGGCGTGGCAGACCATCGTGGGCGTGGTGGGCGAGGTCCATCTGCAAGGGCAGGGGACTAAAGTAGCGCCCCAGATCTATATTCCCTCCGGGCAGATCGGGTTGTATCCAGTGGGACTGAGTGATTTCGCCATTCGCACCTCAGGCGCGCCGCTGAGCATCGTGAAAGCGGTTCAGAATGAAGTGTGGGCCATCGATCGCGACCAGCCCATCACGCGCGTGCAAACGCTGGAAGAAGTGGTGTCGGCATCGGTAGTGCAACGGCGTTTCCAAGCCACGCTGCTGCTGGCATTTGCCGGAGTCGCCTTGCTGCTGTCCATAGTTGGCGTATACGGCGTGGTGTCTTACGCGGTGCAGCAGCGCATCCCCGAGATCGGCTTGCGCGTCGCGTTAGGGGCGCAGCGGCGGAACATTCTAGGACTGGTGCTGGGTCAAGCTCTGCGCCCGATTGTGGCGGGACTGGTGATCGGCCTGGCGGGAGCCTTCGCGCTCACCCGTTTCCTGTCCAGCCTATTGTTCGAAATGAAGCCCACCGACCCAGTGACGTTCGCGGCGGTCCTTTCTGTATTAGGCATGGTAGCCGTAGCCGCATGCCTCGCCCCGGCCCGCAGAGCGACGCGCGTGGATCCGATGGTCGCCCTGCGCTACGAATAATGAGTCCCAGCTAAGCCAATCCTAAGTTAGAGCATGGTGGCGCATGCTTTTAGCTTGCGCGTTTTCTTAATACGGATCGACGTAGCAACCCGGATACGGATGCCAATAGCCGGCACGATCATAATAGCCGCCGGGATTGCAAGGATCCACATCGTAGTAGTAACCCGGGCTGTACGCATATGGCGCCGCGTAGTATCCACCGTAATAGCCAAACCCGAACCCGTAGCCGCCGCGATAATAGCGCCCGCGGTCGTCACGGTCACGTCCGCCGTAGTATCCGCGAGATCCGCCAGAATATCCACGCCCCTCGCTCGAATACCCGCGTCCCGAGTACGCGCGTCCGCCACCCGAGTATGCCTGGCCGCCGCCGGAATATCCGCGTCCGCCACCCGAGTACGCTTGGCCGCCGCCCGAGTAGCCGCGTCCACCGCCCGAGTATGCCTGGCCGCCGCCCGAGTAGCCGCGCCAACCGCCGGAGTTCGCTTGGCCGCCGGAATTGCCACGGCCACCCGAATACGATTGGCCGCCGGAGTTGCCGCGTCCCCCGCCATCGTGATGTTGCGCGAACGCTGTACTCGAAATTAGTAGTGCTCCCGCCAGCAAAGCCGGCAGTCCGAAATTCTTGGATATGATCATTGCCATTCCGTCCTCTGCTGTTTGGATGCGCGCGGCGGCCGTTCGGTTATATAGATTACAGATTGCCAGCCTTGGAAACGCAGCGGTTAGCGTTGATGAATGATAAATAACGCGTTCTCCGCCGCCTCACAACGGTAGGCGGTAACTATGGAGCGTATGAGCCGTATATCCGTCATGCAGACGCTCGTTCAGGATCTTAAGTACGCGGTGCGGACACTTCGCAAAAGTCCGGCGATCGCGGGAGTGATGGTGGCTGTCCTGGCGCTCGGGATCGGCGCTAACACTGCGATCTTCAGTCTTGCCAACGCGCTGATGTTACGGCCGCTGCCGTTTCCGGATGCGGATCGGCTGATGGTGGTGTGGGAAGACGTGTCGTGGATTGGGTTCCCACGGAACACGCCGGCGCCGGCGAACTACGTCGATTGGAAAAGCAGGAACCAGGTGTTTGAGGACATGGCGGCGCTGCAGTATTTCAGTTTCAATCTCACCGGCGAGGAGGGCGAGCCTGAACGCGTCACTGCAATCGGTGTGACGGCGAGTTTCTTCCCGCTGCTGGGTGTGAAGCCGCTGCTGGGCCGCACCCTGGGGCCGGAAGCCGACCAGCCGGACGCGCACGTGGCGGTGCTTAGCCATGGATTGTGGGAGCGGCGGTTTGCGGGCGATCCGAAGATAGTGGGCCGCGACATCGCGCTGAACGGAGTGAAGTACACCGTGGCGGGTGTGATGCCGGCGGGATTCTCTTTTCCGCGCCGGGAAGTAGAAGTGTACGCGCCCATCGGGCTGAGCCCGCAGCGGTGGTCCGAGCGCGATAACCATTTTCTCGAAGTAGTCGGACGGCTGAAGCCAGGCATCACGCTGCGGCGCGCGCGCGCCGATATGGAGGCGATCGCGGCCCGGCTGGCGCGCGATTATCCGGACTCGAATATGCGGATCGGCGTAGTAGTGTCGCCGCTGCGTGAGGAGTACCTGCTCACGGTTCGAACGGGGATCCTCGTATTGCTGGGTGCGGTGGGCTGCGTGCTGCTGATTGCCTGCGCGAACGTGGCGAATCTGCTGCTGGCCCGGGCCACGGCGCGCCGGCGCGAGATCGCCGTGCGCGCCGCTCTGGGCGCCGGACGCTGGCGCGTCGTCCGGCAGTTGCTGACGGAGAGCCTGCTACTGGCCCTGGCCGGCGGCGCCGCGGGCCTCGCACTGGCTCGCGCCAGTTTTTCGGTGATGGCAAAGCTGGTTCCCGCTGCCATGCCGGATACGGCTGCGCTACGCCTGGACTGGGCCGCCCTGGGTTTCACGATGCTGATCGCCGCGGCGGCGGGGATCCTGTTCGGTCTGGCCCCGGCCTGGGGCGCCGTACGCGTGGACTTGAACGAAGCCCTGAAACAAGGCGGCCGCACCGGCAGTGGTGGAGGCAAGCGCACTCGCGATTGGCTGGTGATCGGCGAGACCGCCCTGGCGGTGGTGCTGCTCACCGGCGCGGGTCTGCTGATTCAGACTCTGGCGCGGTTGCGCGGCGTGGAACTCGGGTTTCGTCCCGAAGGCGTGCTCACCGCGCTGACGCTCCTGCCCCCCGCGAGTTACCAGAAGAACAGTGACCGGATGGCATTCGCGAACAAGGTTCTGGATCGGGTGCGCGCGTTGCCCGGTGTAACCGGCGCAGGGTATGCGAACTCGCTTCCACTGGTTATGAAAGGGAACACGCGAGGGTTCTGGCCCGAGGGGCATGCGCCTCACCGCGTGGGCGAGATACGCGACGCGAATTTCCGGAAGGTAACCCCTGACTATTTGCAGACCATGGGCATCGCGCTTCAGCGCGGACGCTATCTGCGCGATAGCGATGGGGACGGCGCAAAGCTGGTGGCCGTGATTAACGACACCATGGCGCGGCAATTCTGGCCGCATCAGGATCCCGTTGGGCGGCGGTTCAAGTTCGGTGGTCCGGACGCGGATGAACCCTGGGTCGAGATCGTCGGGATTGTCGCGGGCGTACGCCAGATGGGACTGGAATTGCCTCCGCGCGCCGAGGTATACGTGCCCATGGCACAGGCGCATACCGCCGAGCCCGACTCGCTGGTGATCCGGACCACGAGTAATCCCATTCGACTCGCGGCGGCGGTGCGCGCACAGGTCCGGGAAGTGGATCCCCGGCAACCCGTCTCCATCGTGCGCACGATGGGGGACATTGTCGATGAGGAACTGGGCCCCAGGAAACTGCAAATGACCTTGCTGGGCGCGCTCGCGGGACTGGCCTTGCTCCTGGCCTCTATCGGGATCTTCGGCGTGCTGCATTTCGCCGTGACGCAGCGGTTCGCTGAGATCGGAGTGCGGGTGGCGTTGGGCGCCGGACCCGGCGACGTCGCGCGGATGGTGGTGGGCCAGGGACTGCGGCTGGCGGGAATCGGCGTGGCGATTGGAATCGCGGGCGCGCTGGCCGTGACGCGGATGATGTCCAGCATGCTGTTCGGCGTGAAAGCGAGCGACCCCCTGGCATTCGCGGGTGCTGCTATCGTATTACTGGCCGTGGCGGCAGTGGCCAGCTGGGCTCCCGCGCGCCGAGCGGCGCGAGTAGATCCCGTAGTGGCGTTGCGGGCCGAGTAATTGTAGGACAGGCCTCCCGGCCTGTCGTCTGGGCGCACCACGTCTCGTCTGAGACAATTTCTACATGGAAGCAAGGTTGAAATATTGGAAGGCTGCGCCCGAGGTATTGCAGGCGATGTCACAGCTTCAGAACGTCGTGAACCAAAGCGGTCTCGACCGCGGGCTGCTGGATCTAGTGACGCTGCGCGTCTCGCAGATCAACGGCTGCGCGTTTTGCATCGATATGCACGTCAAGGATGCCCGCGCGCACGGCGAACCGCAGGAGCGGCTGGATCTTCTCGTTGCGTGGCGCGAATCGCCATTCTATACCGATCGGGAGCGAGCGGCGCTCGCCTGGGCGGAAGCGGTGACCCTGTTTGGCGAGGGGCACGTATCGGACGAGGTCTACCTCGCGTCGCGCGCGCACTTCTCGGAAGCGGAGCTGGTTAAGCTGACGCTGGCGCTGGTCACCATCAACGGATGGAATCGCCTCAACGTGGCGTTCCGGACCATCCCCGGGAAGTATCAGGCAGCCGCGGGGTCCTGAAAACTCGCGGTATTGCTACAATGAGGCATCCAAAAGGAGACGGCGCAACGGGGATGCCGTCCTTGGCTGTATGGACCTCGATCAACTGCATACGTTTCTCGAGATAGTCCGGCTGAAGAGTTTTTCGAAGGCGGCACTCACGTGCTACCGGACGCAGCCGGCCATCAGCGCCCAGGTGCGGGCGCTCGAAACCGAGCTCAATACCAGCCTGTTTGAGCGCCTGGGCACGCGCATCGCTCTGACCACCGCGGGCCGGATTCTGGCCGAGTACGCCGAACAGATTCTGGATTTGCGGCGCCGCGCCCAAGATCAAATCAATGAGCTGGAGCGGGTACCGCGCGGTGAGCTGGTAATCGCGGCCAACGAGGCCACCTGCATTTATGTGCTGCCGCAGGTGTTCTCGCAGTACAAGAAGAGTTATCCGAACGTCCAGCTGCTGGTGGACCGCTCCTATGGCGCGCGTGTAGTGGATGCTGTGATGGACAACCTGGCCGACTTCGGGATTACGCAATTGCCCGTGCAACAGAAGAAGCTGGCGGTGGCCAATATTCACTCGGACGAGATCAAGTTGCTGACTCCGCCGGAGCATCCGCTGGCGTCCAAGAAGATGGTTACGCCCCGGGACCTGCTGGGGGAGCCTCTCCTGCTGCCCAAAACCGGAACCACGCGGGCGCGTCTGAACGTGTGGATGGAGCCGGTGGAGAGCGAGATCCGGGTGTCGATGGAGCTGGATTCCACGGAAATGATCAAGCGCTTCGTCATGGCGGGGCTGGGACTGTCGTTTCTGGCGGGGTCGCTGTGCGAGGAAGAAGTGGGCCAGGGGCGCCTGGCAGCCATTTCGCTGGGTCCGGAGCCCATGATCAGAAAGCTCGCTTTGATCTATCGCAAAGATAAAGCGCTTTCCAAGGCCGCGCTGGGCTTCATTCAGGTTATATTGGAGAATGCGGGGAATGAAGATCCCGCGGCCAGTCCCTCCAAGGCGTCCAAAACCGCCGCAAGTCTGGTTGAGTGAGCCCACGTTATGTCTCGGATGACGCTGAAGAGTTCGACCATTTTCATCTCCGTAGGGAGCAAGACGCGCGTGTACCGTTCGGTGGATGACGTTCCCGCGCCGCTGCGCAAGAAGCTGGAGCAATCGACCAACGGCATACATTCGGCCACGATTCTGATCGCGGACCGGCGGGGACGCGAGGAAATCGTGCGAGCCATCCGCGGATTGCCGACGGGACTGCGCTCTAAGCTGGCACAGTCATTGACCGGCGAGGCAGCGCGAGCGAAGCCGCTGAACCGGGCCTTGGAAATAGCCCGGAACTGCGCCGAAGCGGGCGCGGTGGCCGCTATCGGGTTGGCCGTGTGGGCGCTTTTCAGCTGGAAGTAGACTGTTTACTGCCGGATGTGAAGAACGCTGACCTGTCCGACGTGGCCAGGAAAGGCCTATCGAGCCTAGGAGCTTGTTGAAAAAGGCCCAGCAACCGCTCCCTTTGTCGCGGCTGAATCGGCGCTTTAGCTTGCAGCAACTTCACGCACTCGTCAAGGAGGATGCGCATTCATTCATCTGCTCACCTGCCAACTCCAGAAAGCGCTGAGCTTGGCCTCGTTCCAAAGACGGCACCGTCTCCAGAAACTCATCCAGCGAGAAGCCCCCTGACAGGTGGTTGATCAACATTCGCACTGGAATTCGAGTTCCTCTGAAGCAAGGCGCTCCCGAGCCGATCCGGGTCGACCCACACAACTTCCTCCAGTCGGCTAAGAAGTTCTGGCCTCATAATTCAACGTTACAGCAAACGGCATCGCATTCCGGCGCGGACGGCGGGCGTTAGCTCTGTTGATGGAGCGTCGTTGGCCAAATCGAAGCCTCCGGAACCACTATTTCACCGCGCCTGCTCGAAAAGCAGAAAGCGGAGCATACATCCACTGCAAGCATCTCCCTCCCGACCGATAAGATCCATATGGACCGGCGCAGAGAAACTCGAATCCAAATGGACGAACCCGTAACTTTGACGGTGCTGGACGAGGCTGGCGTGCGTGGTGGCGGCGCGGGGCGTGGAGTTATCGGGGCGAGGGATGCGCGTGCGGGCGCCCATCGCGGTGGCGGCCGGCTCGGCCGTGAAGGTGGAAACCCAAGACGTGCTTTTTCTGGGCGAGGTCTGCCATTGCGCACCCGACGGCGAGGCGTACGCCATTGGCCTGGATCTGGACCAGGCGCTCACCGGATTGCTGGAGCTCTCGCGCTACAACGAGGGGCTGCGCGAGGAAAGCGACGGCGCTAAGCCGCGCACGCGGGCCCCGGATATCCGGTATTCTAGCCGTTGAGTGCAATCGAAAACGAAAGTTGTTGTATTCGGCAGCGGGGGACAGCTCGGCGTCGAATTAGTGCGCGAATTTGAATCGCGCGGCTGCGTGGTGGCCGGCCTGGACCGCTCCGCCGTGGATGTCAGCGATGGCGCGCGAGTGGAAGGCGCCCTCGCGGATCTGGATGCGCAAATAGTCCTGAATGCGGCCGCCTACAACCATGTTGACGTGGCCGAGCGCGAGCCGCTGGCCGCCTTCCAGGCCAATGCCCTGGCAGTGCGCAATCTGGCGATGGCCTGCCGGCAGGTGGACGCTCGCTTTGTCCATTTCTCCACCGACTACGTCTTTGACGGCACCGCCGGACGGCCCTACACCGAAGAGGACCGGCCTCATCCACAGGGGGCCTACGCCGTCTCCAAGCTGGCGGGCGAGTTATATGCTCAGGCCTACCTCGATGAACCGTTGATCATCCGCACCTCGGGAGTGTTCGGTCCGGGCGGGTTGAATACGGCTCGCGGCAATTTTATCGAGCTGATGCTGCGGCTGGCGGGAAGCGCGCAGCCCATTCGCGTTGTTGAAGATCACGTGGCATCGCCGACGTATGCTCCGCTGCTGGCCGCGCGGACCGCGGATCTGGTGGATCGCGGCGAAACCGGGCTGTTTCACGTGGGTGGCGGAACCGCGACCTCATGGTTCGATTACGCCAAGATCATTTTCAGCGCCGCCGGGCTGTCGCCGGAGCTGCGCCCGACCAATGAACGCGAGTACCGCACTTCTGCGCGAAGGCCTAAGTATTCGGCGCTTTCGAACGCCAAGATGGAGAGTTGCGGAGTGCAGCCGATGCCGCCGCTAGAGGACGCGGTCCGGATGTACCTGGAAGCGCGCGAGAAGTTCTACGCGAAGTAACCGCTCGCGTCTGTTACTGGCCGGCGGCGAAATAGGCCTGAGCCAATTCCGGTTTGTGCTCCAGCGCTTTGCGCCAGCACTCGCGGGCTTCTTCCTGCTTGCCTTGGCTCTTCAGAACGTGGCCTAGATTGAGCAGGGCCTCAGCGAAGTCCGAGCGCTCTTCCAGAGCCTCGCGATAGAGCCGTACCGCGTCGTCCAGCTGACCCGATTTCTGCAGCAGCAGGCCGGTGTTGTAGAACAGTTCGGGAGCGCGCTCGCCTAGCTCGATCAGGCGCGCCTGATGATCCAGCGCCGCATCGAAATTCTCACGCTGTACCGCGATTGCGGCAAGGCCCCGCAGAGCGTCTACCGCGTTGGCATCCTCGGCCAGCACGGCTTCGAAGCCCTTTGCCGCCCCGTCCAGGTCGCCTTTGTTCCAGCACGCCAGAGCCAGGTTCAATTGCGCTTCCTGCCAGTTTGCCCGCCGCTCCACGGCCGCAGTGAAAGCCTCGGCGCTCCCTTGATAATCGGCGCGCTCGAACCGCAGATACCCCAGCCGGAACCATGCTTCTTCCAGTTCGGGATTGCGCGCCACCAGCTTCATGTACAAACGCTCAGCTTCCTCTTTGTTGCCTTCCTGGTCCAGCATCGCGGCCAGGTTGTAGAGTACATCGGACAGCTCCGGTGCTATCTGCAAGGCGCGCTCGTAAGCGGCGCGCGCTTTCTTCAAGTCTCCAAGCTCCTGATGGACGGCGCCCAGGTTGACGTGCGCCTGCTTGGCGTCCGGACGCACGCGCAACGCTTCCGAATAAGCCTTGGCGGCCTCTTCCAGACGCGACGTTTTGTGGTGGGCTACGCCCAGGTTGTACCAGCGGTCGAAATTATCGGGCGCGGTCTCCACCAGCTTCGCGCAGAAGGCGGCCGCCGCGGAATAATCGTTGTCGGCAAATGCGCAAGTGGCCAGGCCTTCGAGCGCGGTTTGCGAAGAAGGTCGAAGAGAGAGCAATTTCTCAGCAGCTTCCCGTGTGGAAGCGGGATCCTTGCGCGCCATCCCGATGGCCACCAGGTTGGTGAGGCATTCTTCGGAGGCGGGGTTACCCGCCAGAATTTGCTGGTAGACCGCGGCGGCTTCGTCGAAGCGCCATTCCAGTTGCAGGGCCACGGCTCGCCCGAACAGCGCCGTGCCGTGATCGGGTTTTTGCTCCAGCACGCGCTCAAAGCTCTCGCGGGCATTCTGCGGCTGCTCGGAGTGAAGCAGGCAGATCGCCAGCCCCAGGTGCGCTTCAGTACGGCCTGGATTCGATTCCAGCTCGGCCTGAAATTGCGCCGCCGCTTCCTTCCAGCGTCCCAGCTTTTCCAGACAAACGGCGGCATTGAAACGGGCCGAGGGATGCCCCGGCTTGGCGCGCAGCAGCTTGTCGTAGCTGGAGGCGGCCCGGTCAAACAGTTCCAGTTCGTATTCGATTTGGGCTTTGGCGGCCAGCAGATCCGGACCGTCTTCGCCCGCCGCAGCCGCCCGCTCTATCTCCGCCAGCGCCTCATTGGGCTTGCCTTCCAGATGCAGCGCGACGGCCCGGGCCAGCGTGCCCTTGCTCTGCCCGTTTGCGTCCGCGCTATTCGCTTTTGCTGCCGATTTCGATTGTGCCATCTGCCTTCCTCGTCCGTTCGTCGTTTTCTAATCTGGCCCGCCCGGCGTCAGATATGCGCACAGACGGCCCAGCCGGTCGTACTGGTGGGTGACTTCCACCCAGCGGATCCGGGCCTGCTCGCCCTTGCCGGAAAAGAATCCTATTCCGCCCTTCTTCAGGGCGCCGTCGGACCACGCATCCACCACATGGTCCTGCGCCATCAACAAAAAATCCTGGCCCCGTACCTCCATCCGCACCCGGTACAGCATGTCGGTCCGGGTGGCGAACGGCAGCGGCTTATGCTGACGCGGCCCTTCCTTGCCGTGGATTACTGAGTACCGCACCATTTGTACAACCGGCAGCGGGCCCGGTTTGGCCACTACTAGTTTCACCACGTAGTAATTATCAAGATCGGCAGCCCGGTACACGAACCCTAGGGCCTTCTGGTCGATTTCTCCGAGAAATTCGAAGCGGTAGTCGGTAAGGTCCAGCGTGGGCTGGTACAAAGCCAGCGCCCCCGGCCGCACGAATCCGGCCGCATCGTAAGACCAGTGGGCGGTCAGGTTGGTCCGGCCCTGCCAGTCGTCCAAGCCCGCCCGGAAATCGTCCACATACTCCACTCCGGCTCGCTTCATGATGTTGGAGCGAAGGATCTTCCACTTATCGTTCACCATCTGGACCAGACCCGGCGTGGAATTGGCGCTGGGACTGGTGTGGGCGCTCACCTTGGGAATGGTGCGAATCAAGGCCAGAACCAACAGCACCGGCAGCAGCGTGGTTAGCAGCTTGAGATCCCCCGGAGCGTTCCGCCAGACCTCCCGGAGCCGCCCCCAGGAAACCGGCGCCGGCGCCTTGCTCGGGACTGGCGACGCCCCAGGTGGGTTCGCTTTCGCCGCCTCCAGTGCAGCATTGGCCCATTCTCCAGTCTGCCGTCCAGCCAACGGGTCCACCTGATGCGCCGGCAGCAACGGAGTGGCCAGCAGCGCTTCCGGAGCCTCGAAGCGGCATACCTTTCCGGGCTGCACTCCGGTGACGGGCGCGATCGCGAAATTCAGTGGAAGCAGCTCGCCGGGCGCCGGAAAGGCGAAAACGTAGTCAGGCTTCGCGGGCTCGAGCGGCCACGCCCGCGGCTCCCCCTTCGCCCCGAACGCCGTGGGTTCCAACGACAAGGGCGCCATAGCAGGCCCTTCCGGAGGCGCCGGGCGGGTCTTGGCCAAGCCCCAGGCCGTGAGCGGGAATAGTGCCCTTAACGGTTGTCCTTGCGACAAGCGCAGCAACACCCGTTCGGCGAACTCGTGCAACTGGCGGTGTTCGTCAGTGCAAAAGCCCCCGTTAGTCGAGGCTTCGCGTGGGTCGATGGTTGCGCCGCAAAAGCAGCACTGCATAGTTGGTGGCAATTCCCTTACTTCGCATAGTAAGGTGCAAACGGTGGAATTGCCACGCGTGGAACTACTTAAGACGAAGTAAGAATTGGCCTTACGCGACTAAGGTCCGGGGGGCCGGGGCCCGCCCTACAACGGCTCGGGAAGCTCCAGGGACGCTTTGCCCAGGGCTTTGCGCAGGAGTTCCACCGTCTCGGCCTCGGCCAAGCCGCGTGAAATAGAAAGCTCGCTCAAAAGCATATGCCGCGCGCGATCCAGCATCCTTTTCTCACGGAAAGACAGCGGCTTTTGAGACTGCAGCACCAGCAGGGTCTTCAATACCTCGGCAATGGCCAGCAGACCCCCGGCACGCATCTTCTCGGAGTTCTCTTTGAAGCGGTCCTTCCAGTCGATCTTGGATGCGCAGGCGCCTTCGGAAAGAAAGGAAAGCACGCGCACCACCGCGCCGTTGCGGGTTACCTTGCGCAGACCCACGTCCTCCACATGCGAGAACGGCACCATCACGGTGGTGCTGTTGGCGCCCACGCGGAGCAGGTAGAAACGCTCGAATTGCGTCCCAAAAGAGCGCGTGCTGATGTTCTCGATAGTCCCGATCCCCTGGTTGGGATAGACCACCTTTTCGCCTATCTGAAAACAGCTGACGCCAGGAAGCATACACCCCACCAGAGTTGTTAGTCTAGAGACGGAAAGTCGATGTTACGCCTAAGCAAAATTAATGTCAATAGCTATTGCGAATCAAACGTAATCCGTGGTTGGAAGAGGTACTACCACTATCAAGCCCCTTGGCGTAGTCACTTCGCGCTGGTGGCTGCTCCGGCGGGACTCGCTTCGATTTCCAATTTGGGCCGTGGTGCCGCCACATAGGGGGCCACCAGGCTCTCATTTCCATCTCGATCAATGGCCTTTACCCCGAAAACCACGTTGTCGATGGAGACGTCCGGGAAGGAGTATTCTTGCACCTTGCCCACGAACACTTCCCGCTCCCAATAAGGCGATGTACTGGACCGGCTGACCACCACATATCCTGCCAGGTCGGATTCTGGATTTTCGTTTTTCCAGCGCAGCCGCGCGTCGTAGCGGCCCTTGCCCCGGCCGATCATGGGAGTCGGTTTGCCCTTATTCGGTCCGGTCTTGATCGGCTCCATCACCACCGGTGCTTTCGGCGCCAGCGCCAGGCTTGCCAGCGCGGCGGCGTTCACGCGGGTGACTCGCGCGGTATAGGCGGGCGACGTATTGGCGAAGGTATCGGTGACCGTATGCTGGTTGGCGAAATTCTCGGCTGAGCTCGTAAAGCGTACCCCGGCGTAGCCTTCCTGGTTGAAGGGCGTGTGATCGCCTCCGCGGCCAAATCGATCATGCCGGAAAATCAGGTCCACCGACATCGACGGGACGTAGCGTTCCCCAGCCGACTTGATGTAGCGCGCCAGTTCCCGCGAGGGTGAATCGATGGGATCCTCTGAGAAAATCCACAGCGAGCCATTGTCAATGCGCCCGTTGCCCGACACCTCACTCCCGATGATGTCGTTGTTCAGCACGCCATCGATAATTTGGTTGTCCTGGCGCGCGCGCCGGGCGTACAGGGTGCTGCCCACCAGGCCCTCTTCTTCTGCCGTGAATGCCACAAAAACGATGGTCTTCTCGAACTCGTACTGGCTCATCACTCTCGCCAGCTCGAGCACGGCCGCCGTGCCGCTGCCATCGTCGGTAACTCCGGGCGACTTTGCGTTCGGGTCAAACAGCGCTTCGTCATTCCGGGGCTGGTCGGAATCGGCCGCCGGTTCGCCTTCCGGCCTGCGCCGGATCACCGCGCTGTCATAGTGCCCGCTGACGATAAAGCGCCGCTCCGGGTTCACGGTTCCCGGCAGCACCGCCACCACGTTGTGCAGCGTCACATCCCGGACGATGCGGCCCTTTTTCTTGACATTCCAGGAGTCATAGCTCACTTCGAGGCGCGGACTGTAGCGCTGAAATTGCGAAAAGATCCAGCGCCGCGCCGCACCGATTCCCTTCGCCGGATCGTCATCGCTGGAGAAGATATAGCGTGTATCGAAGCTCTCCAGCTTCTTCAGCGTTTCGGCGATGCGGTCCTGCGAGATCTCATCCACGATTTTCTTGATCGCCGGATTCACCGACTTCATCTGGCCGCTCAGCCCGCAAGCGAGGCACAGCGCCAGCAGTGCAGCCCCGCGCTTCATCGAGCCCCGGCCGCGTACGACTTCTGATACTTGTTTCGCGAATTCGTCACGGTGAACGCGCCGTTCGATTCCGCCGTCAGCTTCAGGCTCTTACCCTCGCAGAATTCGTCGACATTGGCGATATAAGTGTCCGCGGCGTTGTGCTCGCGCCCGCCTTCCATCGCGTAATGCACCTGCCAGAGGTCTTCGAGCCCCGGTGAATCCTTCACAATCTGCCACGCCTTCGGATTGCCGCCCTTCTTGGCGCCGTTATTCATGATGGCTACGCGCGGATGCAGCGCATGGACGATCTGCGGCGGCCCCGACGGTTCGGATCCGTGATGCGTCGTCAGATATACATCCACGGTTCCAATCAGATTGTTGGGGCAGGCGAGCTCCAGTTCCTTGTTCCACGTAAGATCGCCGAGATCGAGCAGGCGGAAGCTGCCATACGTGATCAGCACTCCCAGGGAGCGCGCATTCTCGGTAGGATCGGGCTCTCTCTTGGCTGCCGAGCTGCACAATGGATTCGGCTGGCCGGCGCCGTCCAGCGGCTTGGCGATGTGCTCGCCATTGGCGGCGATCACCTGCACCGTGATGCCTTTCACCGGGACCGTGTCGCCCGGCTTCAGCACCACGTGCTGCGCGGCGCGTCCCAGAACTTTCTCATAATCCGCGTAGTCTTCGCGAGTGACTTTGGAGTCTTCCGTGTTCGGTCCATGATCGAGGAAGGTCCCGACCTTCATTCGGTCCACCAGCTGCGTGACTCCGCCCACGTGATCGCGATGGTAGTGGGTGATGAGAACGTAATCCAGCTGCTTGATCTTAGCGGCCTTGGCCGCCTCGACAATGCGCCCGGCATCGCGGCCGTTGAAGCCCCGCCACCCTGTATCAATAAGCAGCGACTGCCCGGAAGGCGAAACCACCAGCGTCGCCTGCCCCCCCTCAACATCAACAAAGTAAACTTCGAGCGATTTTCCCGCCTGCAGCCCAGTCGCCAGAAGCCAGCAGAATGCAAGAATCTTCATTTCGCGAATCGTAGCACATGTGGGGCGGACCCCCTGGTCCGCGGGCGGCCCCCCGGCCGCCCCACACCGAGTTGCTGGAACAGTTCCGCTCAGTCTAACGTAGTTAACAGCAGATGCCTTTCTGTAACCAGTGCGGCAAGCCCGTATCCCCTGCCGACGTGTATTGCGCCGCTTGCGGCGGCGCACAGCCGAAAGGCCCTCCCCCAGGCCCTCCCACCGACTATCTGTCGGGCATCAGCCCGCGCACGGCGTCGCTGCTTTGCTATATCCCGATCCTCGGCTGGCTGGCAGCCATAGTAGTACTGGCATCCACGCGCTTTCGCACCAACCGGCGTGTCCGTTTTGACGCCTTCCAGGGACTCTATCTGTTCGTCGCGTGGCTGATCGTCGATTGGGCTATCGACTTCCCGGGCGTCCATGGAACGCACCTGTTCACGCTGCTTCTGAAGGCCATCGTTTTCGGGGCCTGGATCTTCATGATCGTCAAGGTCAGCCAGGATCAGGAATTCAAGCTGCCCATTCTGGGCGAGCTGGCGGAGAAGTCCGTCTCCGAGCAGCGCTGACTTCGTATATCCTAACCATTGATGCTTTCTAAACTTCTGAAACTTGGGGTGCTTGCGCCCGTGGCACTGTTTGCCGCTTCCAGCGTCTATGACTTCACGCTGCCGTCGATCGATGGCAAGGACGCGCCCTTGTCGGCGTACAAGGGCAAGACGCTTCTCCTGGTCAACGTGGCCAGCAAATGCGGGTTCACTCCGCAATACAAGGGTCTCGAAGCGCTCTACGAAAAATACAAGGACCGCGGCCTGGTGGTGATCGGTTTCCCTTCGAACAATTTCGGCGGACAGGAGCCCGGCAGCGAAGCCGAAATCAAGGATTTCTGCACCCGCACTTACCATGTGACCTTCCCGATGTATTCAAAGGTCGCGGTGAAGGGCAACGACAAGACTCCGCTCTATCAGTACCTGACCGGCACGGGCGGCGGAGAAATCCGCTGGAACTTCACCAAGTTTCTGGTGGGCAAGGATGGCCAGGTGATCGCGCGTTTCGAGACCAAAGTGGCGCCGGATGACGCGGATTTCGTAAAGGCCGTCGAGCAGGCGTTAGGCCGATAGTTCAAACATCGGCGCCATACACGGGAATCGCAGCGCCGGTCATGGATGCGGCGGCATCCGATGCCAGCCATACCAGCAACTCGGCGATGCGCTCGGTTTGAATCCACTTCGCCGGATCGACGGCCGGCATCGCCGCGCGATTGGCCGGAGTGTCCATGGTGCCGGGAAGCACGGCGTTCGCGGTAACGCCCGAATCCTTGTTCTCCTTGGCGATGGTGCGTACGAGCGAGACCAGCGCCGCTTTCGACGCGCTGTAAGCGCCCGTCCCGGCCGACGGCTCGAGCGCCGCCAGACTTCCGATGGCTAGAATGCGTCCCCAGCCTGCCTTGCGCATGTGTGGGAGCACGGCCCGGGTTGCATGCACGGCCGTTCGCAGGTTCATAGTGAGCATCCGTTCCCACACGCCGTCTTCCGTGTCCGCTACAGACGCGCCGCCCGCGAAGCCGCCTGTGAGATGCGCCAGCACATCGATGCGTCCAAAGCGGCCGGCGAGCTTATCGATCAGCGCGCGCGTGGCTTCCCAGTCGGCGAGGTCCACCGCTTCCGACACGAATCGCGGATGCGTGATGGAGGTATCCACGGCAATGGACACTCCGGCTACCGTCGCTCCGGTGTCGAGAAACGCCTGAGTAACGCTGCGTCCGAGTCCGCCGCTGGCGCCAGTGATGATTACGACTCTATTCACTGCGAGTCGATCTTAACACGGCCTAAAAAAAAGAACATGGCCCAGATGCTTTTCCTTATCACACTACAAACCAATTTCCTTGCAAGGCCGATGTGGGGCAGGTTAGAAACCTGCGGGACGCTTTCCAAGCGGCCTGTCCGGGTCCCCCGTCAATTTCAGCCTTTGGATTCGCCAGGATTCGTACGTTGGCTCAGGCCTCTCGCCCCAGCGCCAGCACGAAATAATGCGCCGGTGTAGTTCCCACGTTGCGCCAGCCGTGCTCCTCGTTTGAGGCCACATAGGCCACGCCGCCGGAGCCGATTTTGGTAACGCTTCCCGCGATAGTTACTTCCATGATGCCCTCGCGGATCATGACCATCTCTTCGTGCACGTGATGGTGAGGCGGATGCGGCGATTCACCCGGGGGCAGCTCGGTCTCGTGCATATCGATGTTGAATCCGCCGTGGGTCTCGCCGTTCAGAACCGCGCGCGAGTTCTTCTTGAGTTCGAGGTCTTCAAAACGCCACGTCTTGGACGGCAAAGTACGATTCTGTGCTGCGCCGCTGCCTAGCGTGAGCGCGGGAAGCAGACGAGTCAAGTCTCGGCGGGAGTAGCTCATGGACGCCTCCTGGAAAAGTCTATTCTATGACGATGGCGCCCTCCGGTCTATGACGATGGCGCCCTCCGGCCTGCCTCGTGCCGCGCTCATCCGATCGGCAGGTATTCGATCCTGCCGCGCCAGTCGTCCGGAGTCGTTGCCTTCGTAATCAGTTCGAGATCTTCCACCATTTGACCGATCGTCACGCGTAGCTGGTGCGCATAGACGATTCCGGAGAAATTCCTTCCCCGCTCAGCAGCCGCGTGCCTTCACGCAAGAGATCCTCGTCCTGTGTGACCAGAATACGATTGAGTTCCGTCGCTCTCTCCAGCAGAGGCCCGTCGTCCAATTCTGCCGCTCCATCCTCTTGGGCTGTCAGTACATCAATTCCTCGCAGACGCAGAGCCGTCGTCACGGCCCTTGGCACATGTACATCCATGTAGAGCGCCGGGCTCAAACAAATCGCTTCAACTCGGCTAACCGGCGTCGGAATACCGGATCGGAAGCTTGTGCAGCCAGACTGGCCGCCTCATCAAGGCGCTGCCTGATCTGGGCGTCGAGGCGCGACTGATTTTCGTAGTAATAAGTGAGAGCGCCGTGAATCTGTGCCAGTGACAGGTGCGGATGTTGGAAGTGGATCTCTTCCGGACTCCAGCCGTAAGCCATCTTGTCCAGAACAATTTCCAAGACCTTGACTTTCGTGCCCGAAATCCAGGCCGCACCCTGGCTATCGAGTTCGATCTGCGTCGCAAAGACAGCGGTCACGAGTGGACTCCCAATTTCAAGTATACCCCTGCCCGCCTTCGCCTCCACGCTACAATAGTTACAGAACGATCCCTTTCCCCGGAGTGCAATCTCGAATGCTTCGATCCGTCCGCATCACCGCAATCCTGCTGTGTTCTCTTCTCCCCGTTGCCGCCCAGTCGCTCAAGGAATTCGAAAAACGCGTAACTGAGTTCACCCTGCCCAACGGGCTGCATTTTATCGTCCTCGAGCGTCATCAGGCGCCGGTTGTTTCCTTCAATTCCTACGTCAACGCCGGGTCGGTGGACGACCCCAGCGGCGAGACCGGCATCGCCCACATGTTCGAGCACATGGCCTTCAAGGGTACCGAAACCATCGGAAGCTCGAATTATCCCGCCGAGAAGCGGGCTATGGCCGAAGTAGAACGCATTTACGACCTGTACGACGCCGAGCGCAACAAGGGCGTGCATGCCGATCCGAAGAAACTCGAGGCGCTGGATAAAGATCTGAAGGCGGCCATGGAGAAGGCCAACACTTTCGTGGTTCCAAATGCATACACCACCGTCATCGAAGAGAACGGCGGCGTCGGATTGAACGCGGGAACTGGTGAGGACTCGACGAATTACTTCTACAATTTCCCGAAGAACCGGCTGGAGCTTTGGTTCCTGCTGGAATCACAGCGCTTCTACGATCCGGTATTCCGCGAGTTCTATAAGGAACGCGACGTGGTCCGCGAAGAGCGGCGCATGCGCGTGGAATCCAGCCCGCAGGGGAAACTGGTGGAGGCGCTACTGGCGGCTTCCTTTGCCGCGCATCCGTATCACAACATGCCCGGCGGCTGGGCCAGCGACATTGAGAATTTCCGGCTGCCCGAAGCCGTGCGCTTTTATAAGACCCACTATGTGCCGGCCAACATCACCATCGGAATCGCGGGTGATGTGGATCCGCAAGAATGCAAACGCCTGGCCGCGAAGTATTTTTCGATTCTGCCCGCGGGTCCGCTGCCCAGCGGTCCGCGTACGGTGGAGCCGCCGCAGGAAGGCGAGAGGCGCGTCGCGGTGGAGTCGCCGTCGCAGCCGCTGCTGGCCATCGCCTATAAGCGTCCGAATCAGCTCGACAAGGACGACCCCGTGTTTGATGTCCTTGGAGACATTCTGGCCGGCGGCCGCACCGGCCTGCTCTACAAGGAACTGGTCCGCGACAAGAAGATTTCCCTCGCCGCCTTCGCTCAGCCTACGTTTCCCGGAGGCAAGTATCCGAACTTGTTTCTGTTCTTCGTGGTGCCCAATATGGGCCACACGCTGGACGAGAACGAGAAGGCCTGCTACGAAGCCATCGACCGGCTGAAAAAAGATACGGTGGACGCCGAAACGCTCAAGCGCGTGAAGACCAAAGTGCGCGCGGAGCTGATCCATAAGCTGGACAGCAATTCGGGACTCGCCAGCGAGCTGACTTCCTACCATGTGGCGTACGGAGACTGGCGAAAGATGTTCACGGCGATTGACGAAATAGACAAAGTGACCGCCGAAGACGTACGGAGAGTGGCGCGTCAGTATCTGGTTCCCGAAACACGAACCGTGGTATTCACCACCGCTCCGGCAGCCGCGGCGCAGGAGGCTGGCAAATGAAAACCGCACTCGCGCTCACCATTTTCGCGGGCATCGCCTGCGCCCAAACGCAAGTGCGGCCGCCGGTGGTGCTGCCGTCTTATAAGAACCTCAAGTATGCTCCGCTGCCTCCGCTGAATCCTCCCAAGCCGGCGGAAGTAACGCTGCCGAACGGAATGAAAGTGTTCCTGCTGGAGGATCACGAACTGCCCGTCGTGAGCGGATTCGCGCTGGTGCGGACGGGCAACCTGTTCGATCCTCCCGACAAGAAGGGTCTGGCCGGAATCACCGGCGACGTGCTGCGTGCGGGCGGGACCAGGTCGAAGACGGGCGATCAGATCGATGTGGATCTGGAGAACGTCGCGGCGTCCATCGAGAGCGGGATTGGCGAAAGCAGCGGCAACGTATCGTTTTCGGCTTTGAAGGAAAACACGGATCAGGTGCTGGCCCTTTTCAAGGACTTGCTCACCGCGCCCGAGTTCCGCGAGGAGAAGCTCGAGCTGGCCAAGACGCAGGTGCGCAGCGGCATTTCCCGCCGCAATGACGATCCAGGCGGCATCATGGAACGCGAGTTCGCCAGCCTGCTTTACGGCCGGAACACGCCCTACGGATGGAACGTGGAATACGCGGATATAGACAACATCCACCGCCAGGATCTGGTGGCGTTCTACAAGCGCTACTACTTCCCGGCGAACATCATGCTGGCGGTCTACGGCGATTTCAATACCGCCGAGATGCAGAGCAAGCTAGCCGGCCTGTTCGCGGATTGGAAGTATCAGCAGCCGCCTGTTCCGAAATTTCCCGACGTCAATCTGACGCCTGCGCCAGGCGTTTATCTGGCCTCCAAGACAGACGTGACCCAGACGTTCTTCGAAGTGGGCCATCTGGGTGGCGACCTCCGCGACAAGGATTATCCGGCCCTGGAAGTGATGTCGCAAATTCTGGGGGGCGGATTTTCCAGCCGTCTGCTGCAGCGTATTCGAACCGAGCTCGGATATGCGTATAACATCAGCGCCGCGTGGGCGGCCCAGTACGATCATCCGGGGACGTTCGTGGTGAACGGCAGCACGCAGTCCATGCATACAGTGGATTCGCTGCGCGAGGTAAGCAAGCAGATTGACCGCATTCGCACCGGCGAGGTGACGGATCAGGAGCTGCACACCGCCAAAGAAACAGTTCTGAATGCTTTCGTTTTCCGCTTCGACAAGCCCAGCAAGACGCTCAACCGGCTGATTACATATCGCTATTACGGATATCCGGAGGATTTCGTATTCCAGTATCAGAAAGCCATCGCCGGAGTGACCAAGGCGGATGTGCTGCGGGCGGCCAAAGAGCATCTGAGGCCGGACCAGCTGACCATCGTGGCCGTTGGAAATCCCAAGGACTTCAAAACTCCGCTCAGCGAACTGGGGCTGAAGGTGACGCCCATTGACCTGACCATTCCCGAACCAAAACACGAAGCCGCGAAGGCCGACGCCGCGACTCTGGCCCAGGGCAAGCAGTTGCTGCAGCGCATGCAGCAGGCGCTGGGCGGCGCGGAAAAGCTGGCCGCTATCAAGGATGTCCGGATTCAGACGGAAGTCACCGTCCAAACCCCCGGCGCGGCCATGAAGATGAAACAGACCAACTCCTTCGTGCTGCCGCTGAACCTGCGGCAGGATGTGGAGATGGGGCCCATGAAGCAGTCCATTTATTCGGATGGAAGCACCGGCTGGATTTCAAGCCCGCAGGGAATGATGGCCATGCCGCCGGCGGTGGTCAAGCAAGCAAAAGGCGAGGTGTTTCGCGAGTTGTATGGGCTGGCGCTGAGCGATCGCGACGCGGACCGCACGGTGAATCTCGCGGCCCCGGGCGAGATAGAAATTTCGGATAAGCAGGGCAACAGCGTGCGGATTAAGATGGATCCCAAGACCGCGCTTCCGGTAACGCTGATCTACAAGGGGGATGCCATGGGCGGCCCTCCGGCCGATGTCGAGGAGCAGCTATCCGGCTGGCGCGAAGTGGACGGAATCCAGGTACCGTTTCAGCGCACCGTGATGCAGGGCGGCAAGAAGTTCGCGGATGGCGTGGTGCAATTGGCGAAGTTTAACTCCGGTTTGACGCAGGCGGAGATCGCGAAAAAGCCATGACGCGCTGGTTGTTCCTTATTGTGGCCGCCGCGGGAATGCTGCGCGCCGAAACCATGCTGCAGCGCGGCAAGCGCGTGGTGGAGGAAAGCCTGGCAGCGCTGGGCGGCTCGCAATTTCTGGCCATGCAAAATCGCGTAGAGACTGGGCGGGCGTACTCGTTTTACCGCGAAAAACTGCAAGGCTTCTCCATCGCTAAGATTTATACTCGCTATGGCGCGGCCAAGGACACCGCGCACGATCTGGCGGTGCGGGAGCGCGAGATGTTCGGCAAGAAACTGGACTACGGCTATCTTTACGGGGAATCGGAAGCTTACGATGTCACGTTTCGCGGCGCGCGCCCGCTGCCAACCGAGCGCTTCTCGCGCTACAAGGAAAGCACGCTTCGCAGTATCTTCTATATCCTGCGCGTGCGCTTGCATGAGCCCGGTCTGGTGTTCGAATCCCGAGGCGCGGATGTGCTGGACAACCGACCGGTTGAAATAGTAGATATCAGCGACGCGGACAACCGGATCACTACCGTCTATTTCGATCAGACCACCAAACTGCCCACGCGCCAGATGTTCACGCGGCTGGATCCGAAGACTCGAGAAAAGGACGAAGAAGTCACCCTGTACTCCAAGTATCGTGACGCGGGCGGAGTGCAATGGCCGCTGGCCATTGAGCGGCGCCGCAACGGCGAGAAGACCTTCGAGATTTTTTCCGAGTCTGTGGAGATCAACAAGGATCTGAAGGGCGATCTCTTCAACCTGCCCACCGGCACCACGATCTTGAAGTCAGAGGAGCGGTAGCATCATCCGGCGGCGCTGGTATCTTTTCGTAATCGCAGCCCTCGCGCTGGCGTGGGGACAGGAAACGTCTACCTTCTCGACGGACGTGAAAGTTGTAAACCTCCTGGCCACCGTCCGAACCAAGAAGGGCGAGATCGTCCGCGATTTAACGAAAGACGACTTCTCCATCGCCGAAAACGGGCGTCCTCAACCCATTCGCTATTTCTCGCGCGAGACCGATCTTCCTCTCACCATCGGGTTGATGGTGGATACCAGCTTGAGCCAGCGGAAGGTGCTGGAAGCCGAGCGCTCGGCCAGCTTCCGTTTTCTGGAGCAAGTGCTGCGCGATAACAAAGATCAGGTTTTCGTGATGCAATTCGATTCGGTGGTGCTGCTGCGTCAGGAACTCACTTCGTCGCGCAAGAAGCTGGATGAGGCGCTCTCTTTCGTGGATACTCCCACCCGCGCCGAGCTGGCCATGGGCGCAGGCGGCGGCACCGTGCTGTATGACGCCGTAGTGAAGGCCTCGCAGGATGTGATGAAGAACCAGCGCAATCGCAAGGCGCTGATCCTGCTCACGGACGGCGTCGACATCGGCAGCGAGACCAGTCTGGCCGCGGCCGTGGAAGCCGCCCAGCGCGCGGATACGCTGATCTATTCCATTCTGTTCTCGGATCCCGGCGCCTACGGGATTTTCGGCGGAGGCGGCGATGGCCGAGGCGCGCTGATGCGAATGTCCAAGGCGACCGGCGGCGACTTTTTCGAAGTGTCGAAGAAACTGAGCATCGACAAGATCTACCAAATGATCCAAGAGGAATTGCGCAGCCAATACAGCCTGGGCTACGTGTCGGATGACCCCGTGCACATTTCAGAATTTCGAAAGCTCCTGCTGACCACGCGAGATAAAGCCCTGATAATTCAATCGCGCGACAAATACTGGGCCCAGCGCTAACCCCGGGCCGTTGTGGGGCAGACCCTTGGTCTGCGCGGGGCCCCCGCCCCCGCTGTCGACGCGTAGAGCCTACCCATACCTCAGCGCAATAACCGGACCCGTCATCGCCGCCCAGACCGGGGCTATTCGTAGCGCAGGGCAACCAGAGGGTCGACGCGCATGGCGCGGATAGCGGGCACCAGGCATGCGGCAATTCCGGTCGCCAGCAAAGCGGCGCTTACCGCAACGTAAGTGAGAGGATCGGTGGGCCGGACTTCGTAGAGCTGGGACGCGATGAGGCGGCCGGCGGCCAGAGCGGCCGCGATTCCGATCCCGAGGCCTGCCGACATAAGCACCATGCCGTAGCGCAGGATCAGGCGCAGCACATCGCCCGGTTGCGCGCCCAGCGCGAGGCGGATACCGATCTCCTGCGTGGCCTGAGTGACCGAATAAGAGATGACTCCGTAGATGCCGACCATGGCGAGCACCAAGGCCAGCCCCGCGAAGACGGCCATCAGGACCATGGAGAGACGGCGCTGCGACAGCGAGCTGGATACCAAATCCTCCACTGTGCCGACGGCATCCAGCGGCAGCTCCGGATCCAACTGACGAATGGTGGCGCGAAGTGCAGAGATCAACAATTCTGGATTGCCCGGCGTGCGAACGGCGAAGTACATGCTCCCGAACGCGGCCTGAGCGGCAGGCTGATACATGGCGGCGCCTGGCTTAACGTCCAAGGCGCGATCGACTACACGTCCCACCACGCCGACGATCTGACAAGGCTTGTTGCCGGAACCTCCGATCACCAGCGATTGCCCGACCGGGTCTTGATTCGGGAAAAACCGGCGAGCCATATCGTCGCTGATAATGGCGACGCGGAGCGCGGTGGCATTGTCACGCTCGGAGAAATAGCGTCCGGCCTTCAGCGGGATCTTCAGCGTTTCAAAGTAACCGGGCGTAACCGACAAAAACGTGGCGCTGTCTTCCTGCCCGCGTGGTTTCGGAGCGTGACCGGGCTGCAGGAAAGTGAGCACCATATTACCTTCGGCCAGCGGGAAAATCTGCGAAGCGCCGGCGGCGCTCACGCCAGGCAGAGCGCGGATCTGATCGAGCGCCCGCTGGTAGAAGGCGATCTGCTGCTCATCTTTGGGATAGCGCGTCTCGGGAAGGGACGTCCGGAAAGTGAGGACTCCATGCGGATCGAATCCTGCGTCGACACTTTGGAGCTGATAGAAGCTGCGCATCAGCAGGCCGGCCCCAGTAAGCAAGACCAGGGCCAGCGCAACTTCACCCACCACCAGCAGGCTGCGGAGGCGGTTGCGCTCGAAACCGACGGACGAGCCGCGTCCGCCTTCGCGTAGGGCCGAGTTAAGATCCGTGCGAGCCATCTGAAACGCTGGAGCGAGTCCAAAGAGGATGCCGGTGACTACGGCGACAACGGCGGTGAACGCGAGCACGCGAAAATCGAGCGCGATCTCTCCGGCGCGCGGCAAGACGGTGGGACTGAGCCCGCTGAGCAAGCGCGTGGCGGCCCAGGCGAGTGCGAGTCCCACCACCGCTCCAAGCATTGACAGCAGCAGGCTTTCGGTAAGAAGCTGGCGAACCAGACGGCCCTTACCGGCGCCGAGCGCGGCCCGGATGCCAACTTCACGGCGGCGCGCGCCCGAGCGCGAGAGCAGGAGATTGGCCAGGTTCGCGCAGGCGATCAGCAGGACGAATGCAACCGCCGCGAATAGAGTGAGCATCGCGGCGCGAATACTTCCCACGATCTGGTCCTGCAGAATTCCGATGGTCGTGTCCCAGCCGGTGTTGCTGTCGGGGTACTGTTTCTGAAGCCGGGCGGCGATGTTATTCAAGTCTGACTGCGCGGACGCGAGTGACGAGCCGGACTTCAGTCGTCCGAGAGCGCCGAGCCAGTGACCGCCACGAACGTCCCAGGTTTTCTGATCATAAGTGATCGGGCCCCAGACTTCGGAGCGATTGGGAAACTTAAAATCGGGCGGCATCACGCCCACTACTTGATTGATCTTGCCATCGAGTTTCACGGTCTGGTTCAGGATGTCGGGGCGGCCACCGAAGCGTCGCTGCCATAAGTCGTACCCGAGGATGACCACGGGCGACGCTCCTGGCTTGCCTTCGTCTTGCGTGAAACCGCGGCCCAGCAAGGGCCGCATAGCGAGCACTTCGAAGAAATCCGGGACAACTTCGGCTCCCCGAAGCCGCTCGGCTTCCGTGCCACCAGTGAGGCTATAGCCTTGTCCGTGGAAAGCGGCGATGCGCGAGAAATGGCGGTTCTGATCGCGATAGTCGATGTAGTTAGCGGGTGACAGTGAGAACTGCGGAAAGCCCGCCGATAGATTGCGCTCGCGCACAACCACCAACTGCTCGGAGTGTGGGAATTGAAGCGGCCGCAGCAAAACCGAGTTGACCACGGTGAAGATGGCGGAGTTGGCCCCGATGCCAAGCGCCAGCGCCAGGATCGAGACCGCCGCGAAGCCCGGATTGAGAGCCAGCGAGCGAAGCGCGTAGCGCAGGTCCTGGAAAATGGAAGCCACCATGACGTTATTTAGACGCGCCCGTGTGGGGCAGGTTAGCAACCTGCGGGCCGATTAGTAATCGGCCCCTACTCATACCTCAACGCAATAATCGGATCCGTATTCATCGCCCGCCGGGCCGGAATCCAGATCGCAATCACCGCCGCCGCCATCAGCGCAGCGGGGATCCCAACAAAACTGACAGGGTCCGTAGCCCCCACCCCAAAGATCAAGCTGGAAATCAGCCGGGCCATACCGAATGAAAGCGCCAGGCCGATCGCGACGCCGCTCAAAGTGGTGATCAAGCCGCGGCGAAATACGATCGCCAGCACGTTGCCGCGGCTAGCGCCCAGCGCGATGCGCACCCCCAAATCATGCGTCTGTTCAGAAACGGTGTACGCCATCACGCCGTATACGCCGACACAGGAGAGCACCAGGGCCAGCACTCCGAAGAGACCCATCAGCACCGCGACATAATCGAGGCCGGTGACTTCCAGTCGGATCAATTTTTCAAGCGTATTGATGTTGGTGATGGGCTGCTCGGCATCCACCGCGCGGATGGCCGCGGTTGCCGCCGACGCGATGCGCAGCGGGTCGCCATCGGTGCGGATCGCGACGTCCATCCAGCGTCCGGGACTCTGAGTATACGGCAGGTAGATCACCGGGCGAAAGCCATGGTCAAAGAAACTGTGCGTCACATCGGCGGCCACGCCGACGATAGTGATCCACTCGCCTTTGGGCGGAAGGCCCAGTTTGAAGCGCTTTCCGATGGGGGAGCGCTCGCCGGGAAAGTAGCGGTGCACCAGGCGTTCGCTGACCACGGCCACAGGCTGGTTGTCGGGACCGTCGGCGGCGCTGAGCGCGCGTCCCGCGCGCATCGGGATGCGCAGGGTATCGAAATAATTGGGGCTGATGAGTTGATACTGGCAGACCGGCTGCTCGCCCGGCGCCGGTGTCTGGCCTTCAATGGTAAAGAACCGGCCGTTGGAATGCTGCGCGTGAGGAATGGCGGTGACCACGGCGGCGGACCGAACACCGGGCAGGGCGCTGAGATTCGAGACTACATCGCGATAGAACGCTGCCACTTGGTGGGGCTCGCGGTATTTGTTCTCCGTCAGCGCCAGCCGCATGGTAAGCAGAGTCTTGGGCTGCGAATTGGTGCCGCTATTGAGCAGCGTGCGGAAGCCGTGAACCATCAGTCCCGCGCCTACCAGAAGAATCACCGCGAGCGCGACTTCGGATACCACCAGCAAGGAGCGGAAGCGGCCCCGCGATCGTCCGGCGGACGCGCTGCGGCCGCCCTCCTTCAAGGCTTCATGCAGATTCGGACGGGAAGCGCTGAGCGCGGGTGCGAGGCCGGCGAGAATGCCGCTGCAGACGGAAATCGCGAGCGTGAAGGCCAAGCTGCGCCAATCCAGGCTGATGTGTTTCCAGCCGACGATGTAGCGTTCCACTTCCGCCGGCATGTTGGAACGGATCATTTGGACACCCCACGCGGCGATGAATAATCCCAGCGCGGCTCCCGCCAGCGAGATGAGAATACTCTCTGACAGAAGCTGGCGAATCACGCGCCAGCGCCCGGAACCGAGCGCGGTACGCACCGCCATTTCGCGCATGCGTCCGCTGGCGCGAGCCAGCTGAAGATTCGCAACGTTCACGCAGGCGATGAGCAGCACGAACATTACCGCTACCAGCATCATCATGGTGTATTGCTGGTTGTAGGAGCCCACCATGAAGTCATGCGTGGGAGTGACCATGGAGTGACGGTTCTTGTTGGTGGCCGGGTATTGCTGTTCCAGATGCCGCGCAACGGATTCGATCTGCGACGAGGCTTGGGCCACCGTAATGCCTGGCTTGAGGCGGCCGATGCCGACCAGGCCGCCGCCGGCGCGATCCGCGCGCGCCTTCAGGGTCAGCGCCAGCGGCGTCCAAACTTCGGCGGTGACAGGGAAGTCGTAGTTCTGCGGCATGACGCCGATGATTTGGTAGTTCTCATCGTCCAGCCGCATGGTCTTGCCGATTACGCCAGGGTCGGCTCCGAAGCTGCGGCGCCAGAGACGGTCGCTCAGCAAAACCACGCGCTGGCGTCCAAGTTCATCCTCGCCCGGCAAGAATGCGCGCCCCAGCGCGGGCTGCACGCCAACCGTACTAAAGAAGTCCGTGGTCACCAGAAACTGTTCCACGCGCGCCGGCTCGCCGGAAGTGCCGGCGATGTTAGCGATGCCTTGCGTCCAGCCGGATAGTCCCTGGAACGCACTGGTCTGGGCCTTCAAGTCCTCGAAATCGGCGTGCGCCAGCGTATTCCACTCATTCGGATTGCTATTGTCCCGATTGAGCACCATCACCAGGCGGTCGAGTTCCGGAAGTGGAATCGGCTTCCACATCATGGCGTCGGACACCGTAAAGATCGCGGTGGTGGCCCCAATACCCAGGGCCAGCGTCAGCACCGCCGTAACCGTAAAGCTCGGCGACTTCCTTAGCGTGCGAACGGCATACCGTACATCTTGGAACAGGGTCATGAAAACAGTACGCACAAGCTTCCCCGTAGTTCCATCCGAATGTGGGGCGGACCCCCAGGTCCGCGCGGGGCCCGGTATATAC
>JALYHQ010000202.1 GCA_030776455.1 Acidobacteriota bacterium
GCGTTGACCAGATCGGCCTGCTGACCGAGCAGCTGCCGGATAAGAACAAGCCCTCGCCGCCCGTTGGCGGGGCCGCGCCTAAGGCCGCGCCCTAGAGCGTTCGGTACTCGAAACGGAATCTTAACCAGGAATCAGGAGATAAAGCTATGTCAATGGCAGTGGGAGCCGGTGGTGGACCGAAAGCCGATATTAACGTCACGCCGCTGATCGACGTTTTGCTGGTGCTGCTGATCATCTTCATGGTCATCACGCCCCTTACGCCGCATGGACTCGAAGCGATCGCGCCGCAGCCGCCGGACAAGAAGACACCGCCGCCGGATACGGATCGCACTGTTGTGATCATCATCGAGAAGGACCGCAGCATGAAGCTCAACAATGAGCCCATTGACGAGAACCGGCTGGGATCGCGGCTTGAGGAAGTCTTCCGCACTCGCGCCGAGCGTGTCGTGTTCGTCAAGGCCGATCCGGATCTCGAGTTTCAAGTGGTCGCCCGCGCCATCGATATCGCCAAGGGCGCCCAGATCGACAAAATCGGTTTGATGACTCCCAAGATTGAGGCAGGACAGTAAGGACCGGAAGTATGGTTCAATAGCAGAGAACATATGAAAAGCAGAGTCATACTTCTGGCCATCGCCCTTGTGGCGTTGCTCTTTACCGGCTGCGACAAGCTCAAGTCTCGCGATAAGCTGAACCGGGGCGTACAAGCTTACAAGAGCGGGCGCTACGCCGACGCCGTGGTGTTCTTCAAGGGCGCCGTTGACCTGGATCCGGAAAACGTGAACGGCCGGCTATATCTGGCCACCGCCTATATGACCCAGTACATCCCCGGCGCCGACTCACCCGATAACAACAAGCTTGCTCAGTCGGCCAAGGATGAGTTCCAGAAGGTGCTGGAGAAGCATCCCACCGATCCCACCGCCCTCGCCTCCCTCGCCAGCCTCGCTTACCAGCAGGCCCAGGGAATTCCCGATCTGGACGCCAAGTACAAGAAGCTGGATGAATCCAAGGAATGGTACACCAAGCTGGTTCAGGCCGACCCGAACAACAAGGAAGCCTGGTACAGCCTGGGCGTTATCGACTGGCTGAAGTGGTATGGCAACCTGCTGGGCGCACGCGCCAAGCTTGGCATGAAGCCGGACGATCCGGGTCCGCTGAAGGACAAGAAGATTCGCGAAGAGCTTCGCACCAAGTGGACCTCCACCATCGACGAAGCCAAGGCCGATCTGCAAAAGGCGCTCACTATCGATCCCAACTACGACGACGCCATGGCCTACATGAACCTCATGATCCGCTATAGCGCCGACTTGGTGGATAGCTCCGCCGAGTATGACAAGCAAGTGGAGCTGGCCAACCAGTGGGTCCAAAAAGCGCTGGACACCAAGAAGGCGAAAGCCGCTGCCGCTGCCAAGACCACCGGCGGAATCACCCAAGAACAGAAGTAGCACAGGCTTCAGCCTGTGTAACGCAGGCTGAAGGCCTGCGCCACCACATGCTAATCTCGTAATACCAGTGACCACGGAAGTACTCCCCGCTCCGCAGCCAGTCGCGCAGCTCTATTCCGAACTTGAAGCCCTGGTGCGTAAGGTGCGTCCCAAGGACGACCTCGCCGGCCTCGAGAAGGCCTATCTCCTGGCCGCCCAGGCGCACAAAACCCAGACCCGCGTCTCCGGCGAGCCGTACATGATGCACCCGCTGCATGTCTCCATGATCCTCGCCGAAATGCAGATGGACATGGTGTGCCTCGAAACCGGCCTCTTGCACGACACCGTGGAAGACACCAGCGTCAGCCTGGATCAGATCCGCAAGGACTTTGGCGAAGAAGTCGCCCGCTGCGTCGACGGCGTCACCAAGCTGAGCAAGCTGCATCTTTATTCGCGCGAGGAGCGCCAAGCCGAGAGCGTGCGCAAGATGCTGCTGGCCATGGTGAGCGACATTCGCGTGGTGCTGGTGAAGCTGGCCGACCGCCTGCACAATATGCGCACTCTCGGCTCGCTTCCGCGCGACCGCCAGGAGCGCATCGCACAGGAGACCCTCGAAATTTATGCTCCCATCGCGCACCGTCTCGGCATGGGCAAGATGCGCGGCGAGCTCGAGGACCTGGCGTTTCAATATCTGGAGCCCGAAGCTTCCGCCGAACTGATCCGCGAGATCGATTCCAAGCGCCATGAGAATGAGCAGTTCCTCCAGCAGCTCCGCCATGATGTGGAGTTGAACCTGGCGCGCGAAAACATTCCCGCCCGCGTCGAGAGCCGCGCCAAACGCGCCTATTCCGTCCACCAGAAGCTGAAGCGCCAGAAGATCGGCCTGGATCAAGTCTATGATCTGCTGGCCCTCCGCATCATCACCGATTCGGTAAAGAACTGCTACGCCGCCCTGGGCGTCATCCATAACGAATGGCACCCCATTCCCGGCCGCATCAAGGACTTCATCGCCATTCCCCGTCCCAACATGTATCAGAGCCTGCACACTTCCGTCATCGGACCAGGCGGGCTCGCCTTCGAGGTGCAAATCCGCACCGAGGAGATGCACCGTCTGGCCGAAGAAGGCATCGCCGCCCACTGGAAATATAAAGAAGGCCGCAAAGGTCCGGGCGAGGACGACCAGCGGGTCACCTGGCTGCGGCAACTGGTCGAATGGCAGCGCGAATTGCGCGATCCGGGCGAGTTTATGTCCACCCTCAAGGTGGATCTGTATCCGGAAGAAGTCTACGCGTTCACGCCCAAGGGCAAGGTAATCGTGCTGCCGCGCGACGCCTCGCCCATTGACTTCGCATACGCCATTCACAGCGACGTCGGCAGCCGGTGCGTGGGCTCGAAGGTAAACGGCCGCATCGTCCCCTTGAAGTACGCGCTTAAGAATGGCGATGTGGTGGAAATCCTGACCCAGAGCGGCCACCTTCCGAGCAAAGACTGGCTGGCCATAGTAAAGACCTCGCGTGCGCGAAACAAGATCAAGCACGTCATCAACACCACTGAGCGCGTCAAGGCGATCGAGATCGGCCAGAAATATCTGGAGCGCGAAGCCCGCCGGCTGGGCGTGCAGCTCAGCCGTATCCGCAATGCCGACATGGAAACGGTGGCCGAGGAGTACGGCTATGGCAAGATCGAGGATCTGCACGCCGCGCTCGGCTACGGCAAGTTCTCAGCGCGCCAGGTACTCCAGAAGCTCGCTCCCGGCGATGTCGCCGCCGACCCGGTGGAAGCTCCCAAGCCTTTCACGCCGCCGCCCACGCCGGACCAGCAGCGCGATCAAGGCGACCTGGTCATCAAGGTGCGCGGCTGCGACGACTTGATGGTTTACCGCGCCAAGTGCTGTAACCCCATCCGCGGCGAGGCCATCGTCGGCTACGTCACCCGCGGAAAAGGCGTCGCCGTGCATTCCACCAATTGCCCCAACGTGCAGAACCTGATGTACGAAGTGGAACGCAAGATCGACGTGGAATGGGCCCGGGCCGCGTCCGAGAACTTCCCGGTGAAGGTAGTGATCTATACGGATGATCGCCCCGGCATGCTGAACCAGCTGACCTCAATCCTGCTGCACGAGCAGAGCAACATCCGCACTCTGGAAGCCCGCTCAGACGACAAGCGCGGTGGCGACGGAGCCGTTATCGACATGCTGATCGATGTCCGCGACAAGAAGCAGCTCGAACGCGTTGTAAGCGCCATCCGGCGCATCTCCGGCGTGCGGGACGTAGAACGAACTCAATGATCGACCCCGAACACATCGCAATTTCCAAATCCAAAGGCATCAAGATCGATTGGAAAGACAGCCATCGCAGCGAGTACACCTTGGCGTACTTGCGCGACGAGTGCCCCTGCGCGTCCTGCACCGGCGCACATGGTACTGAACCGCAAAAGAGCACTTATTCCGCCCCCGCCCCCGCGAACCCCTTCCAGCTCTTCACGCCGGTGCTCAAAATGCTGACGGTGGAAGAAGTAGGCCACTACGCCATCCGCATCGCCTGGAGCGACGGCCACAACACCGGCATCTATTCGTTCGACCACCTGCGCAAAATCTGCCCCTGCCCCAACTGCCGCGCCGCCCGCTCGTCGGCCGAGTGATATACTCGCTTCCATGCGAAAACTACTAGCATTAGCGCTGCTCAGCGTGTCCGCCTTTACAGCCGACATCACCGGAACCTGGACAGCCGCGGTGGAACTGGGTGACGGCAACGGCATCGCCACCTTCGTCTTAAAGCAATCGGGCGATCAGTTGTCGGGAACATACTCCGGCGCGCTCGGCACCGCCCCGGTAAAAGGCACGGTCAAGGGCGACCAAGTAGATTGGACCTTCGAAAGCTCAGACGCTGGCAAAATCACCTACAGCGGCACCCTGAGCGGAGCATCAAAAATGAAGGGAACAGTAGAATACGGCGAGCTAGGCAAGGGAACCTTCACCGCCGAGAAAAAGTAACGCGCCTACAACAACCGGAAATTCACTTCAATAGTGGCTTGCACCGCTACCGCGCGTCCGTCCTTCATCCCCGGCCGGAATCGCCACTTCTCCACAGCCTCAATAGCCTTCTGGTCCAGCCCGAGTCCCAATGGCCGAATCACCCGAAGTTCCTTCGGGTTCCCTTTATCGTCCACAATCACGGCCAGCACCACCGTGCCTTGAAACTTCGCCTTGCGGGCTTCTTCGGAGTACTCGGGTTCCACTTTGAAGATCACCGAGGGCGCCGAAACGCCGCCGCCGATCTTGTAAGCGCCGCCGCCGATGTTGCCGCCTGATCCGGGACCATACCCTTGGCCGCGCCCGGGTCCTATACCGCCGCCCGATCCGCTACCCATACCGCCACCCGAGCCGGTTCCGTTGGATGCGATTCCCGATTTAGCCAGCGGATCGCCAATCTGGTCCATGTTGATCTTGGGGATGTTGGCGTCGGGCTGGATGATCAGCGTTGGCTCCATCACCAGCTTGGGATGCTCATTCAGCGGGATCATGGGAGGCACGAACTGTTTCGTCGCAAGCTTGGGCAGCTTGCCCTTGCTGACAGGGATCGGCGAACGGTCGCCGCCGCCACCGCCTCCGCCCATTGCAGTCTTCTTGGGAGGCTGAATCGGCGCAAGATCGGGCGCCATCAGAAGTACGTGTTCCTTCACCGCTTGCTGCACGGTCTTGTTGGTTCCCAGCAGCACCAGCAGCCCAATCACGCCCACGTGGATGGCCAGCGAGCTGATCCCCGCGCGCTTCTTGTTGGGACGGTAGAGATTCCAGATATCCTCAACCGGGACCGGCTTCGAGGTCACTTCCAGAGGCGGAAGTTTCGTCGGCCGAATGGCCTCTTTGACGTTCTTGAAAAACGAGCGATACCACGGCTCTTCCACATCAGCCGCCAGCAGCCGCTGCAAGTGGATATCGGGATTCATGCCGTCGGGTTCGGGAGAGCTCATACGTTCTTACCCGCCTGTTCGATTTCTACGCTCACGCAAGGGTTCTCCAATACATAGACGCAAGAGGAACGACTGGGTTGCGTACGACAGTTCCCTTTAATTCTAGCACTTCCACACTTCCCTGAACAGCCCCTATGAGAAATGGTAGGACAGGGCCATGCCCTGTCTGCAACAGCCTCCATCACCCGGGCAGGGCCGATGGGACATCGGCCCGCAGGTTGCTAACCTGCCCCACAATGGACTTATATGCCCGACCGCCCCCTCCTCATCTATGACGGCAATTGCGGGTTCTGCAAGCGATGGGTGGACTACGGCCGGCAAATAACCCGCGACCGCGTGCGTTATGCGCCCGCCAGCGAAGTAGCGTCCGAGTTTCCTCAGATCCCGCCCGAAGCCTTCGAGCGCTCGGTGCAAGTAGTGCTTCCCAATGGCGAAGTGCTCCAAGGGGCGCGCGCGGTATTCGAAACGCTGAGATTGGCGTCCGGACTGGGCTGGCTGGCATGGGTCTACCACCACGTTCCCGGATTCGCGCCCGTGTCGGAAGCGGCTTACCGGTTCATCGCGGCCCACCGGCCGCTCTTCGACCGGCTGACCACAATCCTGTTCGGCAGCAAGCTGATCGCGCCCACCTGGCAGCGCGTGGAGTGGCTGTTCCTGCGGCTGCTGGCGGCGATCTATCTGGCGGCGTTTCTCTCCTTCGGCGTGCAGGCCGCGGGGCTGATCGGATCGCACGGCATTTTGCCGATGGGGCGATACCTGGATGCTGTGCGCGCGAGCCTCGGGACCGCCGGATACTGGACGGTGCCCACGCTGTTCTGGCTCGATCATAGTGACCGCGCGCTGATTGCCGTGTGCGCCGCCGGAGCAATCGTCGCGGTGCTGCTGATGCTCGGCTTCGTGCAGCGGACCGCGCTGGCGGCGCTGTTCGTCCTGTACCTGTCGCTGTGCGCCGTCGGTCAGGACTTCCTCGGGTTCCAATGGGATTACCTGCTGCTCGAAACCGGCTTCTTGGCGATCTTCCTCGGTCAATCGAAAATCACGGTCTGGCTCTTCCGCTGGCTGCTCTTCCGTCTGCTCTTTCTATCGGGCTACGTGAAACTTGCCAGCCACGATGCGGCATGGCGTGGCCTGTCGGCGATGAGCTTCCACTATCAAACCCAGCCGCTGCCCACTCCCATTGCCTGGTACGCGCAGCAGCTTCCGGCATGGTTCCAGCAAGCCTCCACCGGCATGGTGTTTTTCCTGGAGCTGGCCATTCCATTCCTCGCGTTCGCGCCGCGCCGCTTACGCTTGTGGGGCGCAGGGTGCATCCTGGCGCTGCAGATTCTCATTCTATTCACTGGGAATTACGCCTTCTTCAATTTGCTGGCGATTGCGCTGTGCCTGTTCCTCTTGGATGATGAAGCCTTGCGCTGGGTTCGGCCATGGCGGCCCATGAAGCGCATCCACAGAGCGCCGGTGGCCGCTGCCGCGGTGGCGGTGATCAGCCTCAGCGTGCTCGAGTTGTCCGGCATGTTCTTCGAATCGCCCGCGCCGGCGGTGGTTCGCTTCGCCGCGCCGTTCGGAATCGTGAACACGTACGGCCTGTTCGCCGTGATGACCACCACGCGGCCCGAAATCATCGTGCAGGGATCGAGCGACGGCGAAACCTGGCTCGATTACAAATTTCCCTATAAGCCCGGCAACTTGAAGCGCGGTCCGCGCTGGGTGGCTCCCCACCAGCCCCGGCTGGACTGGCAAATGTGGTTTGCCGCCCTCTCCAACTGGCGCGCCTCTCCCTGGTTCGTGAATTTCATGGTGCGATTACTCGAAGGCTCGCCCGAAGTCCTGCGCCTCTTGGACCACAACCCATTTCCCGCTGCCCCCCCAAAGTTCGTGCGCGCCGTCATCTACGAGTATTCCTTCACCACTTTCGCCGAGCGCCGCGCCACCGCCCAATATTGGAAGCGGGAGTTAAAAGGCGAATACCTCCGCCCCATCACTCTCGCCGACATCGAAAAGTAGCGCAGGGCCATGCCCTGTCCCCGTTAAATCGTATTCCCAAACGGCTTAAAATACGGATTAACAACCCCGCATCCCCTGCACCGGTAACCAACGCCCGGCTCACGTTCCAAACTTGCCGCCTCTTGCCCCGCGCCGCAGTTCATACACACATTCAAGTACCCCGGCTCCTCCCGGACCGGCTCCTCTGACCGCTCAAAGAACAGCGCCCACCCATACACCGCGAGATCTGTTCCAAGCTTTCGGTCTGCCCGGCGCGTCCCCACATTCAGCCAGCGCTGCACCTTGCGTAGCGCGCCTCGAGGCAGCCGTCGCAGCGCCAGCAAGCGCTTCGAAAGATCCGGTGGTGGCGCCGCCAGCAGCTCCTCTAATCGCCACAGGTAAGCGAATGAGGAATACAGCTTTTGCCAGCGCACCAGGCGAATCCCCATGCGGGATTCAATCAGGCTGACCACCTGGGATTTCGTAAATCGGTTCACATGCCCGCCGCCTTCGAATACAAAACGATAAATGCCGTCGCACAGCCCATACCCATTCGGGATTGCGACGTAAAACCGCCCGTTGGGCTTGAGCACCCTCTGAATCTCGGCCAGAGTCTTATCGATTTCCACGATGTGCTCCAGCGAGTGATGGCAGATTACCAGGTCGAAGCTCGCATCTCCGAACGGAATGGAATCGCTGCGGCCGAAGATCCGGTACTGGCGCTCCGGTAGCGGCCTGACGGCCGTCTGAAACGCATCCGTATCTTCATCCAGTGCGACTACTGAGCACTTGAACCAGGATGCGGGAAAACTCCCCGCGCCAGAACCCACATCCAGCACCCATTGCCCAGCTTCAAGTTGCGCGGCCCATGTGTACATGCAAATGTCCAGCATGCCAGAAAACCGATCCGCTTGGTCACCGCCGATATCAGAAATTCGGTGCTTTTCTTTCAAGCACTTCCGCGATCCCGCCCAAAGCAGCGTCCCTGACCCCTGTTATTGTGGACGCGGGAGGGATGTCTGCTCAACGCCGTGGCAGAATCGTAAGTGCTTTAAAAGACAGACTGAAATTGGCTTCGTTTTTGCGAGTAGCCCGCTGCGGGGTCGCTAAAGGACGAAAAATCCGGTCTCCACCGCGTCGCCGACAATCCGGTTCCACATGACGCGGGCCCGGCCGGACGCCGTGTCATGCCGGAATTCCACTTCCTGGCCGTTTTCGAGACGAGCCCAGGCGTGCGCCGCGCGAAATCCGCGCGCGCTGTAATCCAGTAGCCGGCCTTCGAAATGGCGCGGCGCCGGATCGTCGAACGACAGTGTAACCTCGCCTTCGGCGGGGAAGCGTTCTTCGGCTCTTCGATTGTCAGGCACTTTGACTCGCGGCCTCCATGCCGTACAACTTGAGTTTCCGGCTCAGCGTTCGCCGGGAGATCCCCAGCAGTTCGGCGGCCTGCTGATGGTGTCCTTTCGTGCGGTTCAGCACATCCAGAATCATGCGTTTCTCCATGCCTTCCAGGTTGGAGTCGGACGATTCTGTCGCGGCCGCCACACCATTGAGCCGGGGCCGCTGCATCTCCGGCGAAAGATCCGACCGGCGGATGTCCAGCCCGGGCGCCAGCACGGCGGCTCGCGTGATCACATTGCGCAGCTCGCGGACATTGCCGGTCCAGCTATGCGCCAGCAGCGCCTCCACGGCGCACGACGAAAGCGTCGCCGACGGATTTTGCTGGCGCAGAAACAGCTCAGCCAGCGGCGGAATGTCGTCCAGGCGCTCGCGCAACGGCGGCACGCACACCGCGATTTGCGACAAGCGATGATACAGATCGCCCCGGAACTTGCCGGCGCGGCAGAGTTCTTCGAGCGGCTGATTAGTGGCCGCAATCACGCGAACGTCCACCGAAACCTTGCGCACGCCGCCCAGGCGATAGTACGGCGCGCCGTCGAGTACCCGCAGAAGCTTGACTTGCATCCGCGGCTCAAGCTCACCGACCTCGTCGAGGAACAGCGTGCCATGATCGGCCAGCTCGAACAGGCCCGGCTTGGGTGAATCGGCGCCGCTGAAGGCGCCTTTTTCGTAGCCGAACAGCTCGCTCTCCATCAAGTGCTCCGGCAGCGCGGCGCAACTCACGTCCACCCAGGGCTTGTTGCAGCGCAAGGAATGATGGTGCACTGCGCGAGCCACCACTTCCTTGCCCGAGCCGCTCTCGCCGGAAATCAGCACTGTGGCGTTGGTTTGGGCCACTCGCTGAACAAACGCAAGCAGCTCGCGCATGGTTCGGCTGGCCACCACGGCGGTCATCCCGAGGAAGACCGGCCACTGGGAGACGGTAGCTGTCATTACCATGGATATTTCGGCTGATTAAGGTGGATCGGCCATAGTACCAGTGAACTAAGCATCCACCTTAGCGGAGCGAGCCGCACGAACCGTGTTGCAATGAATAGTCACGGTGTCCTCAACAGCACGTGCGTAACCGCCCGCCAGTACCACCGCCACCGGCGTACTTAGCCCGAGAACCAGCTGATCGCGCCGCAACAGGCCATCCATCGTAAGGGCGAGCCCGCCCAGCTGATCGTCATAATATGGATCGGCGCCGGCAAGGTAGAAGATCAGATCGGGTTGAAATTCCGCGGCGGTTTCCACTGCGGTGGCCAGGCGCGCAAGATACTCGGCATCGTCCACGCCATCGGATAAGTGAATATCCACTGTAGAAGCCGGCTTCTCACTGGGATAGTTGTTGTACTGGTGCAGCGACAGCGTATATACAGACGGATCGCCCGCGAAGATGGCGGCCGTCCCGTTGCCATGGTGCACATCACAATCGATCACCATGGCCTTCACGATGGCGCACTCCTCTTGCAGCACGCGAATCGCGATGGCAACGTCGTTGATGGCGCAGAAACCCTCTCCATGCGCTGGAAAAGCATGATGGAAGCCGCCGCCGATGTTGAAGCCTCGTCCTTCTTGAAGCGCAAGCCGCGCTGCCAGCAGCGTGCCTCCGGTGGCGATCCAAATGGCCTCGATAGTTTCGCGCGACCATGGAATTTCCAGCCGTGCCCCTCCGCGTAGCTCAGTGTTCCGGCCTTCAGCCGCTGCACCCAGCCTGGATCGTGAACCAGGAGCGCCTGACGGTCGGTGATTGGTTCCGGCTCCAGAAAATCGTCTAAGCTTGCCGCCCCTTCGGCCAGCAGGCGCTCGCGCACCAGGCGGTATTTTTGCGAGGGAAAGACGTGCTCTCCCAGGTTTAGATCGTAACGGGGGTGATAAACGAGTTTCACGATTGCAACGCGGTGACAATGGCGGAGGCGTAGATATCGTCGGCTGAGCAGCCCCGCGACAGGTCGTTGGCGGGCTTCGCGAGGCCCTGCAGGAACGGCCCGAAGCTGGCTGCGCCGCCCAGACGCTCCACCAGTTTGTATCCAATGTTTCCCGAGGCCACATCCGGAAAAATCAGGGTGTTGGCGCGGCCCGCTACCGGAGATCCGGGAGCTTTCGACTGGCCTACAAAATCCACCAGCGCCGCGTCGGCTTGCAGATCGCCATCCACCAGCAGGTTGGGAGCCCGCTCGCGAATGGTGCGCAGCGCCTCCACCACTTTGTCCACCCAGGGATGCCTGGCGCTGCCTTTGGTGGAGAACGACAGCAGCGCGACGCGCGGCTCCACTTCGAGCAATGATCGCGTGGTGGCCGCGGAAGCGATGGCGATCTCGGCCAACTCGACGGCGGTGGGATCTATGACGATGGCGCAGTCCGCAAATGTGAGCACGCCGTCGTGCCCGAATGCCCGGTCGCGGACGCAAACCAGGAAGCAGCTGGAAACCGTATGCACCGCGGGTGCGGTTCCAATGCAGTGCAAAGCCGCGCGCACGGTCTCGGCGCTGGTGTTCACCGCGCCGCCCACAAAGCCATCGGCGTCGCCGGCCGCCACCATCAAGGCCGCTGTATACAAGGGACGGCACGCGATTTCCGCCGCTTCCACTTCGGTGATCCCCTTGGAGCGCCGGCGCTCGAAGTAAATGCGCGAGTAATTGCGCCGCGCCGCGTCTGGGAATTTGGCGGTGGCATCCAGCAGCACGGGCTCAATGAGTTGATCGCGCCGCAGCCGCTCGGCCGCTGCGCGCACCCGCAGGTCGTCGCCTTCAGGAAAAACGATTCGCTTCTTGACGCCCATACCGCGCAGCCGGCTCTTCTGAGTTTCCAAAAACGCCGTGGCGGAGTCAGGCTGGGACATTCAGGAATTATGATACAAGCATCTCCGTCGCTCGCTTGCGAAGCGCCAGCCACGCCGGGAATACACTGGGGTTCTCAAGCCAGGTCAACATCCAGAGAAACATCTCTGCTTTGATCTCGCGCCGCGGATCCGCTTCAGTCAGACGCCGCTGCGCCCAGCGCGCCCGGTCCTTGGCTGCGATCACTTCCCGTCGGCACGTGGTGCGGCGCGCCTCGTCCCCGGCGGCATACTCCCGCTCCAGCGCGAGCAAGGTTCGCTCCAGGTCTTCAAACGTGTCTTGCCGAACGCCTTCTACCAGCGGCGCGAGCGCCACGCCGCTTTCGCGCAGCATGCGCCGCAAATACTCGTTTGAGACGGGCGCCAGCTCGGCTTGCAGTTCGCTCCAAAGCGCCTCATCGACGCTTGCCGCGTTCCGGCTTTGGAGCGCTGCCCGCAGGCGGGCTGCTTTGGTTTGTGTTCGGGCTGCCATGGCGATATTCCTGAACCGCGCGATCGTGCTCAGCGGCGTTCTTCGAAAAGTGGTGCCCCCCGGAGCCATCCGGCCGCGCCACAAAGTACAGGTACTCCGTTTCGGCGGGGAACAGGGCCGCCTGCAGTGACGCCACGCCCGGGCCCGCGATGGGTCCGGGTGGCAGACCCACGTGCTGGTAAGTATTGTACGGATTCACGCTGTCGAGATCGGATTGATGGATCACGCCACGGTACCGCCCATCGAGCAGCGCGGCGTAGATGGTGGTGGGATCGCAACCCAGCCGCATTCCCAATTGCAGACGATTCTTGTACACCGACGCCACTTTGGGGCGCTCCTCCGCGAGACTGGTTTCCTTCTCCACCAGCGACGCCAGCGTCACAACGTCGTGCACCGGCGGCGTATCGGGGGGCTTCTTCAGATCCTGCCACCGGCGCCGGAACAGTTCCGTCATCATGCGGCAGAGCTGCGGCGCGGTGGTGGGTCGCGTCAGGCGGTAAGTGGACGGGAACAGGTAGCCTTCGAGAGTGGTGGCATGCGGCGCAATGTCGCGGATCAACGCTGGATCGCGCGCCGCGCGCAGAAAGTCCGCGCTCTTCAGGAATCCAAGCTGCGCGACGATGCCCGCGATGTCGAAAATGTTGCTGCCTTCCGGAATCGTGAGCTCGTAGTAAAACACATCGCCGCGCACGAGGCGGTCGAAGACCCGCCACACGGAGGCGGCATGATCGAAGCGGTACTCGCCCGCCTGCAATCGCGCGCTGGGCCGCAGCACTCGCGCCAGCAGGAACTGCCAGCGATACTGGATTACGCCGGCGGTCTGAAGTTGCGTCGCCATACCCCCGGTCGCAGTGCCGTGCGGAATGTCCACGATGGTATCGTTCTGGAAGCCTTGATACGGCGTACTCAAGGACCACGCCACGGCGCCCGCCGCCAGCACCGCGAGCAGCGTACAAAACAGGAACAACCGGAACACGCAACCGCCGGCGCGGGATGGGCGGGCTCTCATCGGGCCGAATCCAGGTAGCTCTCGAGAAGAATCACGGCGGACAAACGGTCTACTGCCTGCGCGCGCTTGCGGCTGCTGATGCCGCTGTCATGCAGCACCCGTTGGGCGGCCACGGTGGTGAGGCGCTCATCCCAGTAGACAATGGGAACCCCCGATGCCGCCTCCAGGCGCTCCGCGAACTCGCGTGTATATTCCGCCTGCCGGCCTTCGTTGCCGCTCATGTGCAGCGGGTTGCCCATCAGGATTTCGGTGACGCCGTGCTCGGAGATGATTCCTGTCATGCGGGCCAGATCCTCTTGAATATTCGTGCGCTCAAAAGTGGGCAGACCCTGGGCCGTGATGCCCAGCGGATCGCTGAGCGCAAGCCCGATTCGGCGCTTGCCCAGATCCAGCGCCAGAATGCGTCCGGGTTGTGTTGTGTGCGCGTCCACTCGTTTCATTATGATCATAGAGAGGATGGCGACGTTAACAACCGACGTGCCGGTGGAGCGCAAGCCTGGGAACCGGGCGACCACCGTGTTGGCGTTCGCGGCCGCCATCGCGCTGTTATATTTCGGGCGCGTCTTCCTGATCACCATTGTGATCGCCATCATCATCGCGTTCCTGCTGGATCCCCTGGTAACGCTGCTGGTGAAGCTGCGGCTGCCCCGGCCGGTATCGAGCTTTATGGTGTGCAGCGTCACGCTTCTCACGCTGTACTTGATGGGACTGGCGCTTTATACCGAGTTCGTGACCCTGGCCGATGAGCTGCCCGCGTACAGCCAGCGCATCAACGATCTGGTGGATAACGTGGCGACGCAGGTGGATCAAGCCGAGAAGCGGACATACGAGGTGGTGGTGCCAAAGCGCTTTCAGGATCAGCCTTCCACCCAGACCACTCCCGCCGGGGTTCCACGCAATCCGCGCCGCAAGAAGACTCCAGCCGATGCGGCGCCACCCCTGGTAACCACGGTCCAGCCCGCCACGATTCCCGAAGTGCGCATTCATAACGAACCGACCCCGCTGTTCACCTACGTCTACAGCTATCTGCGATCTTTCTATGACGTGCTGCTGATGGCCAGCTTCGTGCCCTTCCTGGTGTACTTTATGTTCAGCTGGCGGGACCACTTGCGGCGCAGTTTCCTGTACCTGTTCAGCGCGCCTGACCGCTACGTCGCGGGCAAAAGCTGGGAAGGCGTCGCCAATATCGCGCGGGCTTTCGTAATCGGAAATTTCATTCTGGGGTTGCTGCTCAGCGTGATCTCTTCCCTGTTCTTCTTCAGCATCCACATGCCGTACTGGCTGCTGGTGGGTCCCTTGAGCGGATTCCTGAGCCTGGTGCCGTACGTGGGACTGCCGCTGGCCGTAATTCCGCCCCTGCTGGCGGGTCTCGCGGTTTACACGCAGCCCGCCGTCTACGTGATGATCGCGGTGGTGGTGGCGGTGCTGCATCTGGTGGCGATGAACCTGCTGTATCCGAAGATGGTGGGCGCGCGCGTCCACTTGAATCCGCTGGTGGTGACCATCGCATTGATGTTCTGGGGCACGCTGTGGGGCGCCACGGGACTGCTGCTGGCCATCCCCATTACGGCCGGCATCAAGGCCGTTTGTGATAATGTGAGCAGCTTGCAGGCATACGGAAAGCTGCTGGGGGACTGATGTCTGGGCGTTTGCTCATCTTCGTCGCTATCGGAATTGCGGCGGTGGCATTGGCAGTCTTTTTCGTGATGTCGTCCACCAAGGGCGCCCATTTGGAGCTGACCGGCAAAGTCCTCAAGGTGCGCACCGGCGCCTTGGACGAGCAGCACAGCGTTGCCGTGCTCGATTACCGGCTGGAAAATCCATCGGACATTCGCTTCGTGGTTCGGCTGCTCGAAGTCCGGCTGGACAAAGCCGACGGATCGAGCGAGGACGGCTCCCAGGTGTCGAAGAGGGATCTGGAGCGGCTCTTCGCGTACAACAAGTTTCTGGGACAGCGCTACAACGAGTCGTTATCGATTCGGGATCTCATAGCGCCCCACTCCGCCGCGGACCGGATGACGGCGGTCACGTTCGACGTGGCGGTGAAGGAACTCGAGAGCGCAAAGAAACTGCACTTGAAGATCCAGGATGTGGACGGGCCCGTATTCGAGACCGATACGAAGGTGCAGTAAGATCCTATTTCGCCGCGTCGCGTGAGCTGACGAACGTATCCACATTGCCCTTGTCAATGAGCGTCGCCCCGGTGTCGATGAACATCGGAACCGGCGACGTAGTGTCCTGGCTCCAGTTGAGGTCCAGCGGTTTGAGCGGGCTAAGGTGCAAGTCGCCGAGCATCTTCATGCCGTAGTAAGCCATGGTGAACGGCTTCTGTGCGATGGTGGCCTGAATCATCCCCTTCTTGATCCAATCCAGCACGCCCTGGTCGGTGTCCATTGCGATGATCACTTTGCCGGTGACTTTCTTGCGATCCAGCACGTCGGCCACTTCCTTGCAGGCGATGGCTTCCAGGCAAATGAACCCGTCGGGTTTGATCTTGCCCTTGTCGAGGATGTCGCTGGTGGTATCGAAGGCGATGGTCGGATTGCCTTTGATATCGACGATCTGGGCAATCGTGATCCCGGTATT
>JALYHQ010000203.1 GCA_030776455.1 Acidobacteriota bacterium
CCCGCCGCCGTCTAACATGAATCATGCGACTCTGGCACGATGTCCGCTACGCCGCCCGGTTGCTCCGCCGCACGCCCGGGTTTACCATCACCGCGCTGTTGACGCTCGGCCTGGGCATTGGCGCCAACACCGCCATCTTCAGTTTGGTGGACGCCGTGCTCCTCCGGCCGCTGCCGTATCCTGACCCGGCGCGGCTCGCCGAAGTCTACACGCACTATTCGGGCGCCGGCGAAGGGGCGGATGAGGAAGCCACCGGGCTGGTCTGGGAAACGGTGCGCGACCATGCCTCCACCCTCGACTCGGCCGCCTATTCCTTCGGCACCGGCGTCGGACTCGCGTCCTCGCAAGGCGCCGAATTCGTCATGCAGCAGCGCGTGTCGGCGGGTTTTTTCCGCGTGCTCGGCGTGCAGCCTCTCATCGGGCGAGAATTCACGCCGGAGGAGGATCATCCGGGCGGCCCGCCTCTCGTCGTCCTCGGCTATGGCGTCTGGAAGCGAGCATTCGCGGCGGACCCCGGCGTGATTGGACGCACCGTGCTGCTCCGCGGCGAGCCGCATACCGTGCTCGCGGTAATGCCCAACGGCTTCATGACCGACGCGCGCGCCGAAGTATGGACCCCCTTGCGAGCCACCCAAACCGGGGAAGGCGAGGGATCGAATTACGCTCTTGTGGCGCGCCTCAAACCCGGCTCGTCTTGGATGCAGGCCGATACCCAGCTGGCTTCCCTGACGTCCGCTGCCCTTCCGAATCGGCGGCCGCGGCCCGGAGTTTCCGTGCGGCTGCGCGCCGTCCCGTTGCAGCGGGCCGAGAGCGAAGACCTCCGCCGTCCGTTGCTGGTGTTGCAAGTCGCCGTGGCCGTGGTGCTGCTCATCGGCTGCGTCAACCTCGCCGGATTGCTGATGTCGCGCGGCGCGAAAAGGGCCCGTGAGATTGCCACCCGCCTCGCTCTCGGCGGCGGCGCCTCCGATGTGCTCCGTCCGCTGTTGGCGGAGAGCCTGCTGCTTGCCGTTGGCGGCGGCGCGCTCGGCGCTGCTCTCGGACTCGCAGCCGTCAAGACCTTCGGACCCTTCGTCGTGAAAACACTCGGCGTGTGGCAGCCCGTTTCAATCGACGGCCGCGTCCTCGCGGTCACGGCGGGAATCTCGCTTTTCACAGTCGCCCTGTTCGGTCTCCTCCCCGCGTTTCAAATGGTGCGCGTCGACATTCGCCCGGCGCTCGCCGAAGGCAGAGGACGAGGCGTCGCGGGCTCCGCCAGCCGCTGGCCTCGTCAGGCGCTGGTGGTTGCCGAAATCGCGCTGGGCGTGGTGCTGCTAGTCAGCGCCGGCTTGCTCATCCGTAGCTTCACTTATCTCAACGGCCTGCGCCTCGGCTTCAATCCCGACCGGGTGGTTACCGTCAGCCTGCCGCTCCAGGATGCCCGCTACACCACTTCGGAAAGCGTCAACCGGCTGGTGGACCAGACCCTCGCCCGGATTCGCGAGCTGCCTGGCGTCGAATCCGCCGCTATCGCCACCACCCTGCCCTTCGAGCGCAATCTCAACCTGGGAGTAATGCCGCTCGATGCGCCCGGCGTGGAGCGCCGCGGCAAGAGCACGGACGCCTCCTACATTTCGCCCGATTATTTTGAGACCCTCCGGATTCCCGTGCTGCGCGGCCGCGCGTTCACCGCTGCCGATCGCGCCGGCAGCCCCCTCGTGGCCATCGTCAATGAAGCTTTCATGACCCGTCTGCTCCACTCCAAGGACGCAGTGGGATTGCACATCTCCATGTCCAGCCAGCCTCGCGAGATTGTCGGCGTAGTGGGCGACGTGCAGCAGCATGAGAGCTGGGGCGGCGGTGGACCGCTGATGACCATACCCACCGTCTACATCCCGGTCACTCAGACCTCCGGGAGATTGTTCACGCTCATCCATACCTGGTTTTCGCCGAAATGGATCGTGCGCGCACACGCGCAACCCCGCGACGTCATCGCCGGCCTGCAGGATGCCATCCGCGCCGTCGATCCCATGATGCCGTTCACCGGCGTGCATAACATGAACGAAATTCGCAGCGGAGCGCTCGCGTCGCAGCGTCTCCAGATGACCTTGCTGGCAGTGCTCGCCGGCCTCGCGCTCTTGCTCGCCGCAATTGGGATTTACGGCCTCATCGCCAGCTCCGTGATCCAGCGCACCCGCGAAATGGGCATCCGCATGGCGCTGGGCGCCACCACCGCGCAGGCCGTCCGGACCGTCGCGCTCCCCGGCGTCGCCTTGTCGCTCTCCGGCATCCTCATCGGCTGCATCCTCGCCCGCGCCGCCACCCAGACATTGACGCACTTGATCTGGGGCGTCGCCCCCGGCGATCCGCTCACCTATATAGCAGTCGCCCTCGTCCTGCTCGTGGTAGCAGCCTCCGCCAGCCTGCTCCCCTCGTTGCGCGTAGCGCGCCTGGACCCCGCCACCACCCTGCGCAACGAGTAACGAACGTAGCACAGGGCCATGCTCTGTCCACGTCATCTACAATAACCCCAGATGCCCCTCACGGCCTGGACCCCCATCCTCGCCCTTGTAATTGCTTGCGCACTCCACGCCGACCCGCCCCCCGATCTCATCAAGCGCATCGTCGCCCGCGAAACCGAAACCGCGCAGGCCCAAGCCAATTACACCTACCGCCAAACCCTCACCATCGAAGAATTCGACGACCACAATGTCCCCACCGGCCGCTACCGCGAAATACGCGACGTGGTCTTCACTCCCAAAGGCGCGCGCACCGAAGAGTTCGTCGGCAAACCCGACAAGACCCTGAAGCGCCTCATCCTGACCGACGAAGATTTTCGCGACGTTCGTGAGGTCCAGCCCTTTCTGATGACCGCCGAGCAGGCCTTCCTCTACGAAACGCGTTTCAAGGGCGAGGAAACCATGGACGGCGTCGAGTGCTGGGTGGTCCAAATCCAGCCGCGCCAGCTGCTCTCCGGCCAGCGCTTGTTTGAAGGCATGCTCTGGGTCAGCCAGGCCGATTACTCCATCCTTCGCAGCGAAGGCCAGGCCGTACCCCAGATCCACAGCACCAAATCCGAGAATCTGTTCCCGCACTTCACCACCATCCGCAAAAAGATCGCAGGCGGTCTGTGGTTCCCCGTGGTGACGTTCGCCGACGATACGCTCTACTTCCGCACCGGCCCCCAGCGGATCCGCATGACCATCCGTTACGCCGCTTACAAGAAATTCGGCGCCGATTCCAAGATAACTTTCGAACCTCCAGCCGAACCGCCCCGCTCCGATTTTCGTATAGAATAACTGAAAGCTCGGAGGAGGCTGCATGCAAAGTCACATTAAGCTGTTGGGGATCTTGAACATCGTATTCGGCTCGCTCATGGTTCTGGGCGGCATCATCGTGATGGTTGTCCTGGGCGGCATTGGTCTCGCCGGCGCTGCCAGCACCAACTCGGAGGACGCCGCGGTAGCGCTGCCAATCCTCGGCGGCATCGGCGGCATCGTCTTCTTCATTCTGCTCATCCTTGGCTTGCCGCAGATCCTCGCCGGCTGGGGCCTGATCAATTACAAACCCTGGGCCCGCATCCTGACCATCGTCCTCAGCGTCCTCCACTTGTTCAGCATCCCGTTCGGCACCGCCCTCGGAATCTACGGCCTCTGGGTCCTCCTCAAGCCCGAATCCGAAGCCCTCTTCCGCCGCCCCCCCATGGCCCCCGCCTATTAACTCACTTGCCCAACAACAACGTAGGGCAGGCCTCCTGGCCTGCCTCCCCAAGTTCTCGCTATCCTGTACACATGACCGAAGCCCCCGTCAAAGCCCCCACCATCGGCCCCCCCACCTTCGCCACGCCCGCCGAGGAGCGCCGACATCGCAAGCAGTGCCTCGCCGCTGGATTCCGCCTCTTCAACCGGTTCGGATTCAACGAAGGCGTCGCCGGACACATCACCGCGCGCGATCCTGAGCGTCCGGATCACTTCTGGGTGAACCCCTTCGGCATGCACTTCGGTTTGATCAAGGCTTCCGACCTGATCCTCGTCAATCACAAAGGTGAAGTCGTCGAGGGCCGTTATCCCGTGAACCAGGCGGCATTCGCCATCCACTCGCAAGTCCACGCCGCCCGGCCCGACGTCATCGCCGCCGCGCATGCGCATTCCATCTACGGCAAAACATGGTCCACGCTGGGACGTCTGCTGGACCCCATCACGCAGGATGTCTGCGCGTTCTATGAAGACCACGCGGTGTTTGACGATTACACCGGCGTCGTCAACGAAGTAGCCGAAGGCCAGCGCATCGCCGGTGCGCTAGGCGACATGAAAGCCGTCATTCTCCGCAACCATGGATTGTTGACGGTTGGCCACACGGTCGAGGAAGCCGTGTGGTGGTTCGTCACCATGGAACGCTCATGCCAGAGCCAGTTGATGGCGGAAGCGGTCGGCGACCCTGTCGAAATCGATCACGATAACGCCATCCGCACCCGTGGCCAGGTTGGCAACCACCTCGCGGGCTGGTTTCAATTCCAGCCCATGTGGCAGCGCATCACCAAGGAAGAGCCCGACCTGCTCGATTAGAAAATCAGCTTCATCGCGAGTTGCAGCTGCCGCGACGATCCTGAGTCGCCCGTGGCGAACCGCGTATTGCTGATCTGCCCGAACGTGTTCCCCGCCGCCGTGCTCACCGTCCGGTTCGGCTGCCCGAAATTCGGATGGTTGAACAAATCGAAAGCGTCCACGCGGAATTGCAGCGTCAGCCGCTCCCGGATCTTCGTGCTTTTCACCAGCGACAGATCGATGTCCTCGAAGCCCGGTCCGATGATCACGTTGCGCCCCAGATTCCCGAAGTGATTCGCCGCCAGAAACAGGCAGCCCGGCTGCGGCGTCGTGCATGCCGCCGACGGGAAGTACTGCAGGTTCCCATTGCCCGCCGGCGTCAGGCTCACCGGCACCGGACCCAGAATATCCGGACGAATGGTGGCTGTCCCGGTCAGCGTCGCGTTCGTAGTAACGATGTTCACCGGATTCCCGGTTTGAAGCTGCGTGATCAGCGCGAACTCCCAGCCTTCCACCAGGCGATTGCCGTGGAATGGCAGGTTGTAGATACTGCTGATCACGAACCGGTGCCGGGCGTCAAAATCCGATAGCCCCTTGCTGTTCCGGATGTTGTAGCTGTCCTGCACCACGATAGTTCCCGTATTCAGCGAGTTGTCGTCCAGCGATTTCGAGAACGTGTACGAAGCGTCAAACTGCAGACCCTTCGCGAATCGCTTGGTGGCGGTCACCCACAGCGCGTTATACGTCGAGTTCCCACCGCTGTCGGTCTCGTTCATGTTCCCCAGCCCGGCGCCTGGCAGAATCGGACTGCTCGCCGATAGCGTGGGATAAACCCGCGTCGTGGTCCCGGGGATAAATTGATTGATATTCCGCGCGATACGCAGATCCGTTCCCTTGGATCCGAAGTACCCCGCCATCATCCCAATGCTCGGCGTCAGCTGCTGCTGGATGTTGAAATTCCACGATTGGATGTAGGCGTTCTTGAAATCGTGATTTACGGTGCTGGGCGATACGGACCCGGCGGCCGCCGCGCTGGTGAATGCGTTGGCAAAAGTAAGCCCCGCCGTGCTCGACAGCGGAATAGTGAACGGCGGATTCTGGGAGAGTCCCCCAACCACGTTAGCCACCGGCTGATCCGTCAGCAGCCCGTAGCCGCTGCGCACCACCGTCTTGCCGTTGTGGAAAACATCCCAGACAAATCCCACGCGCGGCTGGAAGTTCCTAGCATTCTGCTTGTAAACGTCCGCGAAACCGGCTGAGCCCACCCGGACCAGCGATACGGTCGCCGGATCAAACACCACAAACCGTTTCTCGGCCTCCGTCGGAGTCCCGTTCCATTCCCAGCGCACTCCCAGCTCGAGCGTCAAATACGGCCTCAGCTTGTACGTGTCCTGCGCGAAGAATCCCAGCGCGTTCACGAATACCCGCGCCGGATTGCTGCTGGGAGTGACCGTGAAGAGGTTAGAAGGTCCGCCGTTGATGAATGACGTCACATTGGCAAACCGGAATGTTCCATTGTCCGCCGAGAAACTGTTGCCGTTGAAGCGCCGGTATTCACCGCCGAGCTTCAAGTTGTGCTTGCCGTGCGTCCAATTGAGGCTGTCGGAAAGCACGGCGGTAAGATCCCCGCGGCCCTGCGGAAACCCGCTCGGTCCGCCGAAATTCAGCCCGATGTCCTGCAGACTGATCTGCGGCAAGCCGATGGCCGTCGTGATGCCGTCATTGATTCCGAAATCCAGCGGATTCAGCAGCGCGTTCGGCTGGAACACGATGTTGATGCGGTTAAATCCAAACCGGAGCTCGTTCACCACGTTGGGAGTGAAAACGTGAGTCTCGTTGAACGTGAAGATCTGCCGGTGCGAATGCCGATTGTCCCCGAAGCCCGTAATGTTGTTGCCTTGCAGCACCGGCTCCCCGCGCCGGTCGCGCTGCCACGCGTAGTATCCGTTCACCCGGTCCCGGTCGCTGAAAGCGTGGCTGACGTTTCCCGTGAACTGGTCGATATTCACCGGCGCCGTGGCCGACCCGATGAACTTGTTCCCCGCGGCGTTCGAAGCGGGAATCAGCGGCAGCAGTTTCACCACCGTCGGATTGCCGATCGTCTGCGCCTGCGCCCGCTGCGCGTCGCTCAGCACCGTCTGGTTGATGGTCAGCCCTTGACGCTGCCGCAGGCTCTCCCAGCTGAAAAAGAAAAATGTGCGGTCTTTCCACACCGGACCGCCCAGGTTCGCGCCAAACTGGTTGCGTTTGAACGGCGACTGCAAAATCGGCGTCGGATTGAAGTAATTGCGTGCGTCCAGATCGTTGTTGCGCAGATACTCGAACGCCTCGCCGTGCCATTCGTTGGTGCCGCTGCGCGTCGCGATGTTCACAATCGCGCCCGAGTTGCGCCCGTATTCCGCGCTGTAGCTCTGGTTGTCCAGCTTGAACTCCTGCACCGTGCTGATGGATGGCTGGAACGTGATCTGATTCTGCGCCATGTCATTCAGATTGATGCCGTTGATCATGAAGTTGACCGAATCCTCGCGATTGCCCGCCGTGTTGATCGCGAAAGATCCTTGCCCGCGCAACGGCGCAGTCAGGAACCCGTTCTGCGGCGGAGTCACCGTGCCGGCCACCAGCAGCCCTAGATCCACGAAGTGGCGCCCGTTCAGCGGAATCTCTTGCACTGTGCGGCTGTTGATCACTTGCCCCACCGACATCGTGCTGTCCTGGACCACCGGAGCCGTGGCCGTGATCTCCACAATCTCGCTGGCCGACGCCACTCGCAATGTGAAGTTCTGCGTCACCGTCGTGCTCACTTCAATCACCAGCCCGCTGGCCGCCACCGTCTGCATCCCCGGCGACTTCACTTCCACCCGGTACCTGCCCAGCGTCAGCGACGGCACAGAATACAATCCCGCCGCATCCGTCTGCACCACCCGCTCTTCACCGGTAGCTTCATTGCGGACGCTCACCGAGGCGTTCGGCACCACCGCGCCCGTCGCATCCGCCACGGTTCCTTGAATCGCGCCTGTCGATTGCGCCGCCGCCGGCGGGACCAGGGAGAAAACCACCACGGCTGCCATGAGAGCCAAGGCGTAAAGTTTAGAGGACATTTAGCGCTCCTTCCGTCCCGATGTGAGGTTCAAAATGTAAATTCGAGGCTGCGGGGCCTGTGCGAGACGATTTTGAAAAAAGTTTACCACGATCAAGTGGGGCTTGCTAGTAGAATCTGGTCATTTAGGGCTTTTCCAACGCCGCGCGGAAATCTTCACATTTTTTTTACAATCGAGCCGCGTAACTGTATGATTTCCTACTCATCTTTGCCAATTCCGCGACACTCATTTTAGGGCTTGCCCGCGACCCTGGAACTGTGGTTTAGTCTCTCCAAGGGGTATTATGATCAAAACAACCATGTTGTTACCTGCCTTACTATTTGCCTCCGGGCTGATGGCTCAAACCGTCGAGACTATCCCGTTTCGCGCCGTGGCTCTGAGTTCGAATGAGACGCCTCCCATCTCGGACGGCTCCACCGGCTCGGCCACCATCTTCGTGCACGTGGTGCGCGACGCCACCGGGAAAATCGTCTCCGGATCGGTTGACTTCAATGTGAAATACAAATTCCCCGGCGCCGCCAGCATTACCGCGTTTCACATCCATAAAGCCCCCGCCGGCACGGCGGGACCCGTGGTCATCAATCCCCAGCAGCCCCGCTTCGACGATCCCACCGGCGTCGGATCGCTTTCCAAGCAAGCGCAGATCAACCCCGCCAACGCCGACTACGCCACCGCGCTCGACGCCGTGAACGGTTTGCTGGCCGACCCCAGCCAGTTCTATTTCAATCTCCACACTACCGACAATCCGAACGGCGCCATTCGCGGCCAGCTCCAGCGCGCGCAGATGCGCGTCCTGATGGGCCTGATGGCTCCCACCAATGAAACTCCTCCCATCACTACCGAAACGTTCTCAGCGGTCGGCAGCGTGGTTGCCATTCGATCCTTTGATTCAACGGGCGCGGTCGCCTCCGGCCAGGTGATCTTCGACGTGAACTACAGTGGCTTCCCCGGCGACACCACCTTCACCGGTCTCCATATTCACACCGGCAACGCGGGAATCGCGGGGCCGGTCACCATCAACAGCGGAATGCCGCGCACTCCCGGCGCCGCCAGTGGAACCGGCAATCTGCACTTCGAGCCTGACGTGGACTTCACTAACCAAGCCTCCATAAACGCCCTCAGCGGCTTGTTTGACAATCCCGCCGGCTTCTATATCAACGTGCACACAGCGGTCTATCCTAACGGCGCCAGCCGCGCTCAGTTGCGGCCCACCGACAAGACCAATTTCCAGCTGGTGGCAATCCCTGATAACGAGACGCCTCCCATAACGGGGCTCGCAGCCACCGCGCCGGTCTCCCTGACGGTGTATACCCTCCGCAATGCGGACGGTACCGCAGCGGCGGGCACCGTGATCTTCGATGTCAATCCGCGTTTCCCCTCCGGCACGAAGTTCGCCGCCACGCACATTCATGACGGCGTCGCCGGTGTCGCCGGTCCCGTCACCATTGACGCCCGGTTCTCCGCATTCCCGGATCTCACCGCCGATGGATTCGGCAACATCTACCGCATCGCGCCGGCCACCAGCGCCGCCGCCGTGAAGACGCTGAACTCGCTGCTGGCTACGCCTCAGAACCAGTACTACAATCTGCATACCGCCGCGAATCCCGGCGGCGCGGTTCGCGCGCAAGTGGGCGCCGGCTTGGCCGGTCCGCCCGCGGTGTCCTTCGCCCAGAGCGCCATCCTCGATCCGTCGCGCATTACCGTTGCCCCCGGCGGCCTGGCGACGATCTTCGGCGATAATCTCAGCCAGGCAAGCTCCAGCCTGGATGGATTCCCCTCCATCGGCGCGCTCCCGGCATCCCTCGACGGCACTTCCGTGACTGTCGCCGGCGTGGCCGCTCCGCTGCTGTATGTCAGCCCGCACCAGGTCAACTTCCAGGTGCCCTTCGAAACTCCCACCGGCTCGCAATCAATCGTCGTTACATCCGCCGGCGCTCCCTCCGCTCAGTTCGGCATGACCGTGGCGGCCGTGGCCCCCGCGATCTTCTACTATCCGCCGAACAACGGGATCGTGGTTAAGAACGCCGATTTCTCGCTGGTCCAGGCTTCAAATCCCGCCGCCGCAGGCGACATCCTGGTGATCTTCTCCACCGGCCTCGGACAGACCACGCCCAGCCTCCAGACCGGTGTCCTGGCCGTCTCGCCGCCGTTCTACACCACCGTCCCGGTTACCGTCTCCATCGGTGGTCAGAACGCCACCGTAATCTATTCGCTGGCATCCCCCGGCTTCGCGGGCTTGTACCAGACCGCCGTCCGGATGCCCACCGGCGTCCCTGCCGGCACCGCCACACTGATCTTGTCGGCCGGCTCCACCGCCTCCAACTCAGTAACTATCGCCACTAAATAACCATCGGTTCCACCTCAGTACCCATCGCCACCCTGTGCGGGGCGGGCCCCCCGGCCCGCGCGGGGCCCCCTGGCCCCGCTCCCCCACATGGGACACCTCCCACACGCCCCTCCCGCTTCCCTCTTCCCTCTTCTTATCCCCCGCCCCTCGCGCCTTGATACACTAAAACTTACTCAACCTCGCGCCTTCGCCCCACCGCGAAGCCCGATCCAAAGGATTCTCAGTCATGATTGCAGCCACCCAGCTACGCCTCGGAATGGTGATCAAGTTCAACAACGACCTCTACTCCGTCTTCAAGAAAGATCACCGCACTCCCGGCAACCTGCGCGGCTTCGTTCAGATCAAGATGCGCAACCTCCGCAGTGGCACCATGATCGAGCATCGCTTCAGCTCGGAAGACAAAGTCGAGCGCGCCATGCTCGACGAGCAGGAAATGGAATACTTGTACGACGATGGCGAGTACTACTATTTCATGAATACCGAGAATTATGAGCAGATGCATCTCACCCGCGAGCTGCTGGGCGATGCCGTGGATTACCTGATCCCTCAGCTCAAGGTCGCCGTCGAGTTCTACGAAGGCAAACCCATCAGCGTCGAGCTCCCTCCGTCCGTCGACATGACCGTCGTCGAGACCGAGCCCGGTATCAAAGGCGCTACCGTATCCAACGTCACCAAGCCCGCCAAGATGGAGACCGGACTCGTGGTCCTGGTGCCTCCTTTCATCAATGAGGGCGAGAAGATCCGCGTCAGCACCGCCGAAGGCACCTACCAGGAGCGCGCCTGAACCTTCCGGTGCGACACTAGGCCCAGGGATGGTCAAAGACGGAATCTACTACGCCCTGGCTCTATTGGCGCTCGCCGCCATCGGCTGGTATTTCTTCGGCCCTGCGTTCGCGGTCCCGCAGATTGTGCTGGCGGCATTCTGTTTGTACTTCTTTCGCGATCCCGACCGCGTCGTCCCCGAAGGCCCCGTAGCCGTCTCTCCCGCCGACGGTAAAGTGGTCAACATCCACAGCGACCAGCCCGGATTGACGCGCATCAGCGTATTCCTCAATATCTTCGACGTTCATGTCAACCGCTCCCCCATCGCCGGCGAGATCACCAGCGTGCGCTATCAAACCGGCAAGTTCCTGGTGGCCAGCCGCGAGGAAGCCACCGCGCACAATGAGCAAAATGTCGTCACCGTGCAAGGCGACGGAACCAGCGTGATCTTTTCCCAGATCGCCGGCCTGATCGCGCGCCGCATCGTGTTCCGCAAGAAGATCGCGGATCGCGTCGAGAAAGGCGAGCGTGTGGGCTTAATCAAGTTCGGCTCCCGTGTCGATATATTCCTGGGTCCCGAATGGGACATCGCCGTGAAGACCGGCGAACGCGTGCAGGCGGGTTCCTCCGTCCTGGCGCGCCGGAGAAAGGATTGAGCATGGCGCCCGACACCGACGAATATACCCTCCCCTCCAAGCCCGCCCGGCGTCCCCGGCGCGCTGCCTACGCGCTTCCCACGCTGTTCACCGCCGGCAATGTTTTCCTCGGATTCATCGCCATCCTGCGCGCCTGCAAAGGCGCGCTCTACGCGCATGATGGCCATCTGGGCGCCAATCCCGACTTTGAGGTTGCCGCCAAAGCCATCGGGCTGGCCGTGGTTCTGGATGGCCTGGACGGCCGCATCGCGCGCATGACCAATACCGTGAGCGACTTCGGCCGCGAGATGGATTCCCTCGCCGACGTCATCACATTCGGAATCGCCCCCGCTGTGCTCGCGTACACCTGGGGCGTCCAGTTCGTGCATCTGCCTTCGCAAATTCTCGATGAGCGCGCCGGCTACTTCCTGTCGTTCTTGTTCTTGTTGTGCGGCGCCGCGCGGCTGGCGCGTTTCAACGTCACCACCAACCCGGTTCCCAAGAATCCCGGCCGTAAGGACCGCAAGTATTTCGTCGGCATGCCCATCCCCGCCGGCGCCGCGATGATCGCCGCTATCGTATATTTCGCTCCCGGCAGCGAGCCCCTCCAGTGGTGGGTGCAGAGCGCCCTGTGGCTGGCCCTGCTCGGGCTGCTGTCCTTCCTGATGGTGTGCACCTGGCGTTATCCAAGCTTCAAACACGTCAACCTCAGCGGTCCGCGATCGCCTCTGTTGCTGGTCCTGTTCGGCGTGGTGATCTATCTCGCGTGGAACTTTCCGCAGCCCGTCTTGCTGCTGATTATGGTCTTGTACGTGGCCAGTGGCATCCTGATTCGCGCCGGCGGCATCGTGCGGCGTATCTTCCGCCGCCGCGAGCCGCAACCGGAGCATCAGGTTGGCTGACGGCAACAAGATCGCCGTAGTCGGTGGCGAAAGCCTGCTTGGCCGCGAGGTGCGCGAGCTGCTCGCGGACTCCGGATTGAAAGCCGCGGTTGAGCTGGTGGCCTCCGACGAAGCTGCCGACACTGGCATCCTTACCGAGCATGCCGGCGAAATGGTTTTGATGCGGACGCTGGAAGCCGCAGATTGGTCCGGCAGCCGCGTAGTGGTCCTGGCTGGATCGCCCGAGTCGAGCAAGCGCGCGCTCGGCGTGGCCCGCCGCAAAGCCAAGGGCGCGGCCGTAATCGATGTCACCGGAGCGCTGGAAGATCTGCCCGAGGCGCGTCTGGGCGCGCCCCTGCTGGACGCCGGTGGCGCGGCGGCGGGCGCGGGCCTGGTGATCATTGCGCATCCCGCGGCCATCGCGCTGGCTCTGTTTCTGACCCGCCTGCACGCGATATCGCCAGTGGCCCGCGCCGTGGTCCTGGTGTTTGAGCCGGCCAGCGAACGTGGCAAGCCCGGCCTCGACGAGTTGCAGCAGCAGACCGCCGCCCTGCTTTCGCTCAAGAAGGTGCCCAAGAATATATTCGATGCGCAGGCTAGCTTCAACATGCTCCCGGAATATGGCGAAGACGCCCCGCAATCCCTGGCGGACGTCGAGCAGCGCATCGAGCGCCACTTGGCCTCTCTGCTGGAACGCTCCAATACCGCACCCATGCCTTCCTTGCGCGTGGTCCACACGCCGGTCTTTCACGGTTACAGTTTTTCGGTATGGGCTGAACTCGAAAAGAATCCCGGAGCCGACGCGCTCGCCGCTGGACTTCAGACTGCCGGCATCGACGTGCGCGGCAAAGACCTGGAGCCGCCCTCCAACGTGGGCGCCGCCGGCCAGAGCGGCATCACCGTCGGCGCTATAGCCACCGATCGCAATGACGCCCGCGCCTGCTGGTTCTGGATCGTAGCCGACAACCTGCGGCTGGCGGGCGATAATGCAGTGGAGGTGGCGCGTGCGATTCTCAAATAGTCTGATTTTCACCGCGGCCCTCTGCGCCACCCTCACCGGTTGCGGATACCATGTCGCCGGTCATGCCGACATGATCCCGAAGTCCGTTAAGACCATTGCACTCCCTAAATGGGCCAATGTCACCACTAAGTACAAGCTCACCGATACTCTGCCGGAAGCCCTGGCCCGCGAGTTCATTTCGCGCACGCGCTATCAAGTGGTGAACGATCCGGAAAAGGCCGACGCCGTGCTCACCGGCGCAGTGGTGAACTTCATCGCCTATCCCACCATCTTTGAGCAGAAAACCGGCCGCGCCAGCGGTCTTCAGGTGAACGTCACGCTGCAAGTGCGCTTGATGGAGCGCGCTACCGGAAAAGTCCTGTTCACCCGCCCCAGCTTTGAGGCCCGGCAGCGGTATGAGATCAGCATCAGCCCGCAGGCATATTTCGAAGAGAGCGGCGAAGCGCTGCGGCGCCTGAGCCGGGACGTGGCTCGCGACCTGGTGAGCGCGATCCTGGAGAGCTTTTGAGTCCGGATCAATTCCTGGAGCGTTTGAAAAAGTCGCCCCCCTCCCCCGTCTACCTTTTCCTTGGCCCCGAATCGTATCAGCGCCGCACATGCCGCAAGGCCCTTGTAACACAGGGCCATGCCCTGTCCGAAGACTCCCTGTCGCACTTCGACCTCTCCGAAACCCCCCTGCCCGATGTCCTCGACGACGCCCGCTCCCTTTCTCTGTTCACCACTCACCGCCTCATCTGGGTCTCTGGCGCAGAAGCCGCATTACCCAAAGGCCGCGCCGCATCCGACGACGCCGAAGCCTCCGCCGCCGCCCTCCTCGCCCATTACGTAAAGGACCCCACGCCCGATGTGGTGCTGGTCTTCGACGCCTCGCAATACGATTTCGACGGCGAGGACAAGACCAAACTCGAGCGCGTGCAAAAGTTTTACGCCGCCATTCCAGATGTGGTGGAATTCCGCCCTTACTCGATGGACGCAGCCCGCCGCCTCGCGCAAGACCTCGCGAAGCAGGCCGGGGTTGAAATCGGCGTGTCCGAAATGGGTTTGTTGGTCCAAGCGCTGGCGGGCGACGCCGCGCGCATCGCCAACGAGATCGAGAAACTGCGCCTCTACGCCGGCGCCCGCAAAGTCACCGCGGAGGACATCGCCGCGCTGGTGCCGAACGCCCAGGAGTCCACCATTTTTCTTTTAGTGGAGGCGCTCGGCCGCGGTGACCGCAAGAAGTCCCTGGCCAGCCTGGACACCCTGATCCGCCAGGGAGAATACCTGCCTTTGGCTCTCACGTTCCTGGCTACCCAGTTCCGCCTCGCCCTCACCGCCCAGGAAGCCGGCTTGCGCACCGCCCAGCAGCTACAGGCCTACTGCGCAAAGAACGGCATGCGCATGTGGCCCCAGCGCGCCCAGCAAGTAATCCAAACGGTGGGAGCTTTCTCGAAAGAGAAGCTGTCGGCAGCCCTCGTGCAAGTCTTCGAAACCGACCGCGCCTTGCGCGATGCCCGCCCCGACGACCGCGTAGTGATGGAAAAACTAGTCCTGACCCTGACCGCGTAACACAGGGCCATGCCCTGTCCCAAAGCCTAAGCCGCCGCGAGCGTCTTCAGCTTCCGCGAAATCCGGCTCTTATACCGCGCAGCCGTGTTCTTCTTGATGATGCCCCACTTCGCCGAGCGGTCAATCAACGAGAACGTCTGCGGAACCGCGGAAGTAGCGCCCTTGGCGTCCTTCTGCTCCAGCAGTCGCCGCATCGCGCGCACCTGGTGGCGCAGACGGGTCTTCCGAAACCGGTTAATCTCAGTGCGCCGCTTCTCCGTGCGCACACGCTTCAAGGACGAGACAGTATTGGCCATTCGCTAACGTGGATCCTTCAAGGAAATGTCAGCCTTTATGATACCGCAATAAGCCCTTGCCTTTCAATCTGGGGCACGCGCCGGTGGTGGGTTAACAAGCACCGCCCGGATATCGGCGCATCCGGACACTCACTTCCGCATCAGGAACTCATAGCGCGCACGACGCGTGTCCGGACCGGAAGTGATCTTGCTATCCAAATGAATCAGCGAGTCTTCCTTGTCATACTTCGGCCACGTTGGCAGCCCGGCACCGTTGGGATCGCCTGTCTTAGCGAAGTTGGTCCAGTAGCTCATTATCTGATCGCTCAGGTTGCGGTCCTGGGGCCGCACGGTCCATCCAGGGCGGGTGTCCAGGGTACCGAAGACATACTCGATATCGTCGGAGTGGAACGCAAAGGTTCCCGCATGAAATTTGCTCGGTGGCGCGGCTAGTTCGAAGTGGTAGCGGTAGACGGGCGACCCGCCGGTCTTTCGATGCGCCTCGATCCACTTCCAGGTGCTGAAGCCAATAAATGCGTCGCTGCCGTAATCGATCGCCGAACGCACCGCGTCCTCGTCAGTCGCGGCTGGATAAAGCTTGAGGAATTCTGGCGCGCGGTCCTTAAAGGTGTCGCTTGCGAAAGCCTGGAACTTGGCCACCGTCATGCCCGCGCCCCGGAAGCTGGCTTCGTCCTTGTTCCAACCGGCTAGCAATGGGATGTGAGCCTGCCTCCCAGCATCATATGTCGAGACCACCGCTTCGGTCAGCAGTTTGCCGTCGATCACCGGCCTGGAGCCGCCGCCGCTCCGCTTTGCAGCGGCCAGCACCTGGTCGGTGGGTAGCGCCCGTAATTCCGCAAGCGATTTAACTCCGGTTGACGAGAGCCACTCTTCATCCTTCGCCACCCGCGCGGTCAAAGCGTCGAGTGGAAGTGTCTCGGCAAATACGCTGCCGCTCTCCCCAATAGCTTTAGCAAACAGACCCCGCGCCATTGGCGACGCCATGAGCGTACTTACAGCCAAGGAGCCCGCACTCTCGCCAAAAATCGTCACGTTCGCTGGATCGCCCCCGAACTTCTTGATATTCGTGTTTACCCAGCGGAGAGCTGCCACCATGTCCATCAGACCGTAGTTTCCAGCCATGCCGCCACCCTCTTTGGTCAGATCGGAAGTTGCCAGCAAGCCGAAGACCCCCAGCCTGTAGTTGATCGTGACCAGGATCACGCCCTTGAGCGGGAGGAAGTCGCCATTATGGCGCGGCTCATTGCTCCCGCCGCCAGAGTAGCCACCCCCGTGAATCCAGAACATCACCGGGAGCTTGCTTTTCTCAGTTGCATCTGCGGGCGCATACACGTTGAGAAAGAGGCAATCTTCGCTCGGTCCGGCATCCTGAAAGATCATGTCGTCAAAGACATGGTTCTGAGCGCAGTGCGCGCCGAACGCCCTGGCGTCGCGCTCCCCCTTCCATTTGGGCGGCGGCGCGGGTGCCTTCCACCGCATCTCGCCCATCGGAGGAGCAGCGTACGGCAGCCCGAGAAACGCCTTCACTCTCCCGGAGTTGATCGTCTTCCCGTGCACGTTGCCCTGCTCCGTCTTCACCACAAGTGTGTCCGCACGGCCTTGCGTGGAAAATTCGAGCAAGCCGCTAACGGCCAAAGCAAACTTCACTACGAATCCCGCTCTCACAGAAGTCCTCCTGAATTGAGCACCGAACCCCTTACCGCCACAGGCCTCGCCCCTCGGGCATAACCCTGCCGTGCTTCCAATTATCCCTTCTCCTTAATACGCCATACGCCGCTGTAAGCGTAAATCCACAAAGGTGCCCGAGTCAATCAGACCAAGTGACCTTTTTCAGTCACAACAATTTTTCCCAATTAAATCAACATCTTATCCCTCTAGCCCCCCACCCCCCTGCTATAACCGAACCAGGAGACACACACTATGCCTTCACCAGCACAACTCACAGCGAATCGCCTCAACGCGCAAAAATCCACCGGCCCCACTACCGCGGCCGGCAAGGTCAGATCCAGCCTGAACGCGCTGCGCCACGGCCTCACTGCCCGCGTCGTAATGCTTCCCACTGAGGATTTGGATGCTTATCAAACCTTCGCCAAGAACCTGGTCGACAGCCTCCACCCCGGCACCCCGATGGAGCGCCAGTTCGCCCAGACCATCGCCGACAATCAGTGGCGCATCAATCGCATCCGGTCCGTCGAAGACGGCATGTTCGCCGAAGGGCACTTCGGCCCGCTCGGTGACTTTGACGCCGAGCATGTCGGAATTCACTCCACCGTCACCGCGGCCCGCGCCTTCACCGAACGCTCACGCGAATTCGTCAACCTCAGCCTCTACGAGCAGCGTCTGCACCGGTCCCTGAAGGATTCGCTTCGCCAGCTTCAGGATCTCCAGGCAGCCCGCCGGATTGGGTTCGTTTCTGCGAGTCCTAGGGCGTCGCTCCGCCCTTCATCTCAAGCCGTACATACTCTCCCGCCCCACCCCATGGAAACGCCCCGCCTGCCCCGGTCCACCGAACCTCACGGCTCCCCATCGACACCACCACCGCCGGGTCCCCAGGATGCTCGCTCGCCGGACAAAGTTCCGGGCACCACAACCGCACAATCCTCACCTGTGAATTCTCGAACTGGGTCCGTGATTCATGCCGTTCCGGCGCCAGCCGGATCTCGCGCTCAGGCCCTTCCCCAGCCGCCTTCTTCAGCTCGATCCGCAAATACTCCGTGTCCGTCTTCCCCAGATACTCCACTGCGTGATGCTCCGGCGCCGGACGAGTCACGCGAATCGTCCCGGCCTTCGCGGCCGGCCTCGTAACTGCTCCCATCTTGTCGTCGCGAAACCGGATCGGCCCCGAATCCGTGGTGTATACAAACACCACCGGAACCGCCGGATGATCGTGCAGCGGCGCCTTGTCGTGAACCTTGTAACTGATCCGCGACACCCGCACCCAGGGATTCTCAAATTCAAGGTGGTAGTGTGTCGGCGCAATCGTAAACGGATCCTGCCCCCACACAACCGCGAGCGCTGCCGGCGCGAACAGCAGCTTCAGCCGTCTCATTTCTTAATATCCCGATGCGTCTCTTTGCTCTTAAATCCCGCGCGCTCCAGCCGCTTCCGGATCTCCCCGGCAATCATCACGGACCGGTGATGTCCCCCCGTGCACCCGAATCCAATCGTCAAGTAACTCTTCCCCTCGCGAATGTAATGCGGAATCAAATAGATCAGCAGCTCAGAGATCCGCTCGATAAACTCCTGCGTCTGCGGAAAGGATCGTATATAGCGCGCCACGCTCGGATGCCTTCCGGTAAGCTTCTTGAACTGCGGAATATAGTTCGGATTCGGCAAGAAGCGCACGTCGAAGACGAGATCCGAATCCGCCGGCACGCCATGGCGATACCCGAAACTCGTGATGTCGATTCGTATCTTCCTCTCATCCCTATCCCCCTGGAAGTTCGAGGCGATCAGGTCGCGCAGCTCGTGCACGTTCAGCTTGGACGTGTTGATCACCGGATCGGCCAGCGCCCTTATGGCGGCCAACTGCTCCTTTTCCTTCTTGATGCTGTTCAGCACCGTGCGCTCAGTTCCCAGCGGGTGCGGCCGCCGCGTCTCCGAATAACGCCGCACCAGCGTCGCGTCGTCCGCTTCAAGAAACAGCAGACGCGTTGGCACAATGCTCTGCAGTCGCTTGTAGATCTTCGGGAAACTCTGCAGCGCCTCGCCTTCCCGGATATCGATCACCAGGGCGGCGCGGCGAAAAGTGGTCGAGCTCTTGGTCAGCTCCGCGAATTTCGGCACCAGGTCGATGGGAAGATTGTCGACGGCGTAATAACCGAAATCCTCCAGGGCCCGCAGCACGGTGCCCTTGCCCGATCCGCTAAAGCCGGTGATCACCACCAGCTGGGCGCCGGTGTCGGCGGCGGGTACCGTAGCTGGCTTCTTCAGGCGCGGCACTTAGCTTTCTACAAGGTCGAAGTTTCCGTCCCCGCGGCGCAAGATGACGGAAACGCGGTTGGTCTTGGCGTCGCGATACACCAGATAGTCCTGCGCCTTCCCCATCTCCAGCAGCGCCTCCTCGGCCGTCATCGGCTTGCGCCCGTTCTCCCGGTGATCCACCCGGAAAACCTTGGGACTCTTGCTCTTCGCCACTGCCGCTGCCTTGGCCTTCGGCGGCGCCGGAACGGTTTCGGCCACCGAAGTATCCGCCTTGCGCGTGGTGTCGCGCCACTTGGTCCGCATCTTCACCACTTGCTTCTCGAACTTCTCGGCCGCCTCATTCAATGCCTGGCCGATCTCGCCGTTCACTGCGTTGCAAACCAGCGAATGATCGAAAGCGTTCAGCGTGATCTCGGCCTTGTGCAGATGACGCTGCTGGCTGAGATATACATGCAACTCGCGTTCTCCGTTGCGGCTGCGCTCCAGCATCTTGGACAGCTTGTTGATCTTGATCTCAAACTTCTGGCGCTGCTTGAGAGGAATATCTTCGTGCCTGCCGGTATAAGTGATTTTCATGGGATGACCTCCGCTATTGCGCGGGAAGATTTAGTTCCGGTTGCGGCGCTGGTGCGTGGACGGAATGCGCATGTCCTCGCGATACTTGGCGACTGTCCGCCGCGTGACGTCGATGCCTTCCGATTTCAAACGGGCCGTAATCTGTTCGTCCGTGAGAGGGTGGTTGGTGTCCTCCTCTTCTATCATTTTCTTCACTCGCCGCTTCAGAATCAGCAGCGGCGTGCCGCTTCCCGCCGACCCTTGCACCGCTTCCGAGAAAAAGTAGCGCAGCTCGAACACGCCTTGCGGAGTGTGCGCATACTTGCTGGCCACGGCGCGGCTGACGGTGGATGGGTGCACACCAATTTCCTCGGCCACTTCCTTGATCATCATCGGCTTCAATGTGTCGATGCCATCCTCCAGGAACTCCATCTGGCGGCGCACAATCGACTGGCATACCTTCAAAATCGTCTGCTTGCGCTGCTCGATGTTCTTCATCAGCTGGATCGCCGAAGCGTAGCGTTCCTTGACGTAGTTCCGCACTTCCTTGCTCGGCTCCTGATCGCGATCCAGCATGCGCCGGTATTGCGCGTTCAGCCGCAGCTGCGGAATGTCGTCATCGTTCAGCTGGATCAGATAATCGTCCCCGTCCTTGAAAATGTAGACGTCCGGCTCAATCTGGCGCGCGCCCGGCCCCGAGTAGCGCAATCCGGGGCGCGGATCCAGGTGCCGGATCACATCCAGGGCGATCTGGATGTGTTCCATCGGCCGGCCCATCACTTTGGCGAGCTCGCGCGTCTGCCGGGTTTCCACCAGCCTCAAATGGTCGGCGATAATCTGCCATGCCACGCCGCCTTTGCCGCCGCGGCTTTCCAGCTGAAGCAGCAGGCACTCGCGGACGTCCTTCGCCGCCACTCCCGCCGGATCCAGCGATTGCACCACCGTCAGGCCCTTTTGGACCTCGGCCATCGAGTGCTTGCCGCTATCGGCGATCTCTTCCAGCGAAATCTGCAGATAGCCGTTCTCGTCCAGGTTGCCGATAATGTTCGCCGCCGCGTCCCGCACCGCCTCCGACATCACCAGCACCGCCAGTTGCGAGTGCAGATGATCCGCCAGCGTCACCGGCGAAGAAAGAAAGGTCTCAAACGAAGGTTTCTCGACATTCTCCGACGCCGGGCTCTTGTAACCCGGATCCAGATATTCGTCGAAAAAAGTGCCGAAGTCGATCTCGTCGAAAGGATCCTTGTCGGTCTTGACCTCGGGGATCTCCGAAGACGGATCGGTAGAGGGAACCATCACGTCGCCGCCGGAATCCGGCAGCCCTGGCGCGGCCTCGGTGTCCGCTCCCACGCCGTTCTGCGCCTCCAGAATCGCGCCATCCGATGGATCCGATACGCGCTCGGCCTCGAGCACCGCCTGCATCTCTTCGGGAGTGAGTTCTTCGATGCCGTCCAGAGATTCTTCGAGAACCGGATTCTCGGAAATCTCCTGCGTGATCATGTCCTTCAGTTCCAGACGGTTCAACTGAAGAACCGTGACCATCTGGACCAGTCCGGGTGTCAGGATCTGCTTCTGCGCGACCTTAAGCTGCAGCCTCGGCGAAAGCATGGACATCTGGCTCCATGATAACACCCACTCCTCTCCACCCCTCCCAATGTGGGGCGGGACCCCAGTCCCGCAGCCGGCCCCCCCGGCCGGCTTGTACGATTGTGTTATCAGTGCTGTTTTCTCTAATCCTTCTGGCCGCAGCCGCACCCCCGCGTGTGGTCTATCTCGACGCCGCCACGGCGCGCCCCGCACTCTCCGCGTATCCCACCCAGCGCCCCTCCGATTGGCCAATTTGGATCCGCCGCCATGACCGCGAAATCCGGGACCGCATCCTCCGCGGCGATGAGGATTCCATGGTCAATTACCTGCTCTTCGGAACCTCCTTCACCACCGCCCCGCGGGTCACTGAGCGCGATCTCGACACCCAGTCGGTCGGCCAGGCAATGACGCAGCGCATCAACGATCTGCTGACCGGCATCGCCGCCCCCGGCAGCAACGAACGCCTCCAGGCCCTCCACCAGTTAATGGCCCAGCACGCGCAGCCACGGCAATACATTCTGGACAACCTGGCCCGTGTCATGCGGGAACAGCGCGCTTTCGCAAGCGCAATGCAAAACGCCGGATTTGAAGAACGCTCTCGCCTTTATCGCGAGCGCGGCCTCTCGCTGGATACTTCGTTTCCGCCCAACTATGCCGTGGAAGAGACCCTGAAAGCGCTCCACGAGTCCGGCCAGCTGCCGCCCATCCGCCACGCCGGTGTCATCGGTCCCGGACTGGACTTCACCGATAAGCATGAGGGCTACGACTTCTATCCCCAGCAGACGCTGCAGCCGTTCGCGCTTATCGATTCCCTCACCCGCCTCGGCATCGCGCGCTTGCCTGAACTGAGTCTCGCGGTCTTCGACCTCAGCCCGCGACTGAATGCGCACCTTGCCGCGGCCGTCGCTCGGGCCCGTGCCGGCACAGGTTACGTAATTCAGCTACCCCGCGACCAGACCAAACCCTGGGAGCCCGGCGCAGCCGCCTGGTGGGAGCGCTTCGGCGGCGAAATCGGCAGATCCGTACCACCCGTTGCGGTTCCAGCGGCCATCCAAGGCGTTGAAACCCGCGCCGTTGAAATCCGCCCGGCCGCAGTCCTGGCGCTGCGTCCCGCCGACTTGAATATCGTCTGCCAGCATATGGCCGGCGATCAGTTTGACCTGATTGTGGCCACCAACATCTTCCTCTACTACGATGAGTTCGAGCAGGCTCTCGCGCTGCGCAATGCCGCCCAAATGTTGCGTCCCGGCGGCTTGCTCATCTCGAACAACGCGCTGCCCGGCTATCCCGAATCGGGCTTCCGCGTGTTGCGCCGCGTGGATGTCACCTACTCGCCCCGCAAAGACGACGGCGATCGCATGCTGGTATTGATGAGACAGTGATCCAGGTGGGGCAGGCGTTTCCGCCTGCCACCCCCCGCAAGCACTAGAAAAGCAGCTTCACCGCCAGCTGCAGATTGCGCCGGTCATACGTCGACCCGGTGCAACCCCGGCACGACGTAATCACCGCCGTGTCCGTTGGCCCGAAGTTCCCCAGATCCGCCCCCGCTCCCACCACGTACTGGTTGGCATGGTTGAACAGGTTAAACGTCTCCGCCCGAAGCTGCAGCGTGAAACGCTCGGAGATCTTCGTGTCCTTGCGAACTCCCACATCGAAGTTCCAGAACCCCGGCGAACGGAACGCGTCGCGCCCCGTCATGTCGCTCGGCCACGGCGAAATATCCGAGAAGCCGAACTGGGGGTTGATGAAGTGATCGATCTGCGATGGCGCGAAGCTTAGATAGGCGAAGTTATTCACGCCGATCGATGCCGGATTGCTGGGCCCGCTGCTCGGCACGTGCCCGATAAACGCCGCCCGCGGCGCGTACGTCTGCGCGTTGGTGCTGTCGAATATCGAGAACGGTCCGCCCGTGCGTGCACTGAATACCGGGGCGATGCTCCACCCGCCCAGCAGCCATTTCGATACTCCGGAGCGGCTGCCGCTGGGGATCTCCCAGATGCCGCTGATCGAGACGCGGTGCCGCACATCGAACTCGGCGTCGCCGCGATCCAGCCTCGGATGGAACGGGTCCAGCAGCCCCTGGACGAAGTTGCCATTGTTCACCGTGATGTTGCCGTTGCCATAGATGCTCGCCACTCCCGCTTCGAAGAACGTGGAGCTCAGATTGTCGATGGCGTGCGACCACGTGTAGTTCGCGGTCATGGTCAGGCCGCTATGCGCTATGTTGCGCAGTGTCACTCGCGTGTTCAGGCCGTTGTAGTTCGAAAAGCCGTCGTTACCGCGATAGCCAATCCTGCCGTATTGCGTAGTCCGGATGCGCGCCACGCAATCGCCGGCCGCGGCCGAGCACGGGATGTTGTCATACAAGTTGCCGAAGCCCGCGCGATTCGGGTAGGAGATGGAATACAGATTCTCGCCTAGCGATCCCGAGTATTCCAGCGCCACTACCAGGTTCTTGGCCACTTCCCGTTCCACTGATACGTTGTACATATGCGCAAAGGCAGTCTTGATATCCGGATTGACGATGCGCAGCGAAACCTTCGGCAGCGCTACCGAGCCGCTCGATCCAGCCAGCGGGCCCAGGTTGTCCGCGGTGATCGGCCCCGGCACATTCAGCACCGCGTAGTTCGGCGGATTCTGGATCACGTTAAAGGTGACGTTGCCAAAATTCCGCTCATAACCAATGCCGTAACCTCCGCGCAGGCTGGTCTTGCCGTCGCCGAAGATGTCCCAGGCGAAGCCAACTCGCGGCGCGAAATTCCGGTAATCCGGCTTCCACAATCCGCCCACCGGGCTCTTCGAAGCCTGCATCAACTGGCCGGTATGGATATAGGCGGCCAGATTTGTGGCGGCCAGATTGGTCTGCGGCGTGTAATAGTTGGAATCCAGCGCCGCGTTCTTGTTGTGCTGCACGCCGAAATACTCCCAGCGCACCCCGAGATTCAAGGTCAAGCGTGGAGTCACCTTCCAGGAATCCTGCGCGTACAGCGCCCACTCGTGGTAGCGGTTGCTGCGGCTGAAGTTTGGAGCCGAAGCCGGCAGTGTAGCCGAGCAGGCCGCCGTCGCGGCGCCCGCGCATGGGAATTTTCCTTGCGGATCCACCGCCACCGAGACCTGGCTATACTGGCCCGCCAGGAAATTATCCAGCGCCGCCCCCAGCGCGTTCGATGCCGCCAGGCTGTCCACCGCCGTCTGATAGGCGCCGTAGGTGCGGTTGTCCCGCTGGTAGTCGTACGTCCCGCCGAAGCGAATACTGTGGCGGCCATGGTTGTAGCTCATGTCCTGATACAACTGGATGTAATTCTGCGGACCGCCGAACGCGCCTCCGTTGCCGGGAGTGAACGGATAATATCCCGGGAACCCGACCGTGTTTCCCTGAATGGTCACGGCGCCGTTCGGATTCGCGTACATGGTGGGAGTGATTCCCTTGTTCAGCGGCTGCACGTTATACAGCCGGTTGAAGACCACCTTGGACTGCGAGACCAGGCTCGGCGAGAAAGTGTGGATCACCGAGAAAAGGCCATTGTTGTTGAAAAACGTCTCGCCCGTATCGAAGCCCGCGTAAGGGCTGAAGCCCAGCGTGCCGTCGAATTGCTTCTCGCTGTAAAGCGCGTACCGCCCGTACATTTGGGTCTTTTCAGAAAGGTTGTAATCGAAGCGGTGCACCATCATGTAGGTGTCCTGCGGCAATCCGCCGCCCGCATCGTTCGGCACGCTGTAGGTAGCCAGGTTGAACACCGGCGTGTTGCCGGGCAAGGCCGCGCATAGCCCCGTGGCTGATCCGCCCGCGCAAGCGCTGATCTGGTTCTTGGTCACCGTCTGAATCAGGTTCGCGCCTGGACGCAATTTTCCGTATGCGTTGAAGAAGGCCTGCGTCCCGGGCGCCGCGGCCGCGATCAGCTGAGGCGATGGGACCCACGTGAACTCGGTTGCGCCGCTGCGCACGCGGATCCATTCCACGTTGCTGAAGAAGAACAGCTTGTTCTTGACGATAGGCCCGCCCGTGGAAAATCCGAATTGATTGCGGTCAAATACGGACTTGTCCACGCCATGCGCGTTGTTGTCGTAAGTGTTCGAGGAAAATCGCGATACGCGATTGAACTCATACGCCGTTCCGTGCAGGCTGTTCGATCCCGACTTGGTAACTACGTTGACGATTCCGCCCGATGCGCGGCCGTACTCGGCTGTGAAGTTCGAGGTCAGGATGGAGAAGTCCTGAACCGAATCGAGCGGCACCTGTTGTCCCACATTGCCATTGAATTCATCGTTGTTGCTCGCGCCGTCCAGCAGGATGTTGGTGGACGCCTCGCGCTGGCCGTTAATCGCAAAACCCGCGCCGCGCGATCCGATGCCGCCGTCCGATACGTTGCCCGCCAGGCCTACAAACTGGTATGGATTGCGGGTAAGATTCGGAAGCTCCCGCATCTCTCGCTCGGAAATATTCTGCGACAGTGTCTGAGTTTCCGTATTCACCTGCACCGCCGATCCGCTTACTTCCACCACAGTCTCCGACTTCCCGATCTGGAGCTGGAAATCCTGGCCCACGCGGCTGCCCACGTCCACCGTTACCCGGTGCGTGCTGCCGGTGAAGCCCGCCGCTTGCGCCGTGACGTCATAAGCGCCCGGCAATAAATTCGTAATCGTATATGCGCCCGTTTCGCCGGTGCTCGCGGTACGTGTTGCGCCGGTTCCCGCGGACTTGACGGTTATGCTTGCGTTTGGAATTGCCGCGCCGGTGGGATCGCTGATGGTTCCGGTGATCTGCCCGGTTTCGGTTTGGGCCATTAACAGGTTCGCCGCCGCGCACAGCGTCAGCAACTGAATCAATATGCTCTTGGACATAATATGTCCCCCCTGAAATTTGTTTCTGTTACTCTCGCGGGGATGACCGGACAAAATCCGGACACGGCTCTATGAGCTTCTGCGCCTTTCTTGAAGAAAGGGACCCCATTTCGTTGAATGCAGATTAGCTCTATTTGTCCACTACGTCTTGTATGGAACTGCTTGTAGAAAACTGCCCGCCCGGCGTCCGGCGCCGCTCCCGTTTCACCCCGTCCAGGTGCTCTGACGCCCCCGCACCACGCGCCTCCGTCCCAAAGACGTTGGCGCTGAATTCGATTGCCCGCACCATGGACCCAAGGTGGGAGTGGTATGCAGGGACAGACTCAATCCAGGATGTGGAGGCCTGGCCTCGATTCGCTGACGCTGATCGCGGCTTCTCCAGTCACTCCGTTTCCAAAGCATAGCCATGAGCATTTCGTTGTGGCTGTTACCGAATCCGGAGTCTGCGGCAACATGTATCGCGACGGCGTGCACTTCGCCGGTCCGGGATCGCTTGTCGTGATTCATCCTGGCGAGATCCATACCGGCTTTCCGGCCGGACCATCCGCTTGGGCCTACCGCGCCGCGTATCCCGAGCCGTCGCTGCTTTCCGAGCTGGCTGCCGGCGACGGCATGCCGTTCTTCCGCGAGCCCGTGATTCATGATTCCACGCTAGCGCTCGAATTCCTGGCCGCCCACCGGCTGCTCGAATCGCCGGCCGAGGTTCTGCAAGGCCAGGAGCGCTTGATCTGCGTCTTGAGACAGCTCGCCGCGCGCTACTCGGATTGCCGCCGCGAAGCTCCCTTGCCGCTGCCTTCCGTGGCCGCGCTGCGCCGCGCTCGCGATTATCTGGAGTCGGCCTACGATCGCAATGTGACGGTGGCCGAGCTGGCCAAGGTGGCGGATCTGAGCCTGTTCCATTTCCTGCGGAGCTTCCAGCGCCAGTTCGGCCTTACGCCGCATGCCTTCCTGAACCAGCTCCGGGTGGGCCGCGCCCGCGAAATGATCCTGCGCGGAAAATCGATCGCCGAAGCGGCATCCGAGGCGGGTTTCGTCGACCAATCCCACCTCACCCGCTGGTTCAAGCGATTGCTAGGGGTTACCCCGGGAAGAGTAAAGCCTCGCGTTCGCAGTCAATAGACTGAACGCGTGCCGCTGTTTGCGCGTTAAACATGGCATGAGCAGGCGCGCAATCCGGCTGGTGCTGTTGTGCGCCGCGCTGGCCGGGCTGCTATTCGTCGACGTAACCCTGGCGGAAAACGCGCTACGAATTGACCCGGATGCGCGCAGCACGGCGGCCCAGCAGCCAGGCGCGAACGAAGTGAGTATCCGGGCGGCCGACGGCGCCGCTCTGCGGGCCTGGATGTTTCAGCCGCCGCAACCGAACGGAGCGGCGGTCATTCTGCTGCATGGCGCCTCCGACACCCGTCGCGGAGCGCTCGGGCCGGCGCAGTTTCTGCTTCGCCGCGGATACACGGTGCTGGCGCCGGATGGGCGGGGGCACGGAACCAGCGGAGGAGAGCTGGTCACTTATGGCTTGCTCGAAGCTGGGGATGTAAGGCGCTGGTCGGACTGGCTCGCGGGCCGGCCGGGAATCACGCGGCTGTTCGGAATCGGCGAATCGCTGGGCGCCGCGGTTCTGCTGTCGTCGCTGAAAGGCGAATCGCGCCTCCAGGCGGTGGTGGCGGAGTGCCCGTATTCCAGTTTCCACGCGGTGGCGTATGACCGTCTGGGAGGACCCTTCCACATCCACGGAATCGCGGCCAGATTGACGCTATGGCCAATTGTGGAGCCCGCGTTTCTGCACGCGCGGCTGCGATATGGGCTGAACTTGTGGGATGCATCGCCACGCGATGCGGTGGCCGCTTCCCGCGTGCCGATCCTGTTGATTCACGGCACCGCCGATACGAATATCCTGCCGTGGCATTCCCGCGAACTGAGCCGGGTGCGGCCCGGAATCGAGTTATGGGAGTCTGAGGGCGTGATGCATACCGGAGCTTACGGCGCGAATCCCGTGGAGTTCGAGTGGCGCGTTACGGAGTGGTTCGAGCGGCGCCGGAGCGCGAACTAAAACAGTTCGCCGATGTCTTTCGCGGTATTGCGCGCTTCCAGGTGAATCAAGCCGGCGTTGGCGCTCATGGGGCCCATGACGCACAACACTGCCTTAGGGCCGGCCGAGTAGACAAACAGAATGCCATCTTCGCCGCGGATGCTGACTTCGAGCAGACCGCCCGTCGCCATGCTCTCGCTGATGCGCCGTCCCAGGCCGGATGCCGCCGCAGCCATGGCCGCAATGCGGTTCGGATCCGCGCCATTAGACAAGGAGTGTGCCACGGGCAGCCCCTCGCTGGAAGCCAGCAACACACCGCGCAGTTCCGGAATGGAGTTGCGCAGTGTTTCCAAATGAGTCTTCAATGCTTCGTGTTTCGCCATGACCTCTCCTAATCAATTCGTCACAATTTCGTCGGGCCAGATGCGGACATCCGCAACCTGGACTTATGATCGTCAGGTAAGACTGCAACTTTAGGACTTCTTCCGGGAAACACACTATTTTTTCGCGGGTGCTCGCCGCGAATCGCCGTAGAACCTCACCCCTTGAACCGGCCATGGAATCCGGTGGACCGGGGTGCGCGTGCATTTGCCGCAAGCTATCGACCTGCGTGCACTTAGGCGCGGATTCGGAGCCTGCGGGGTTGGCGGTGCCCCGCGAGCAACTGAGGCGAACGCCTTAGTTTGGGGCCATCCGGGGACCTGAGAACGTACGGATAAGCGCTTTACCCGATGGAAAGCCGCGCGCGCCATCTTCATCTCTCCGCATGAATAGCCGATTAAGGGCATATGAGATGCCTGTATTGCGGAAAGGAACTCGCGCTCCTGAAGCGTCTCCGGGGCAATGGGGAGTTTTGTTCCGATTCTCACAAACAGAGCTATCAAGAAGAATACAATCGGCTTGCGCTCAGCCGTCTGCTTCAGGCGCAGTCGCGCTCCGAGGAAGTCCGGACCGAAGTTTCCGCCGCCGACGCTGCTGCCGCCGAGGCGCCGCCAGTCGAGGTCCCCGAAGTGGAGACGGACGAGTTGGAGGTTTTCCCGGCTGAAACATCGGTCGTGGAGGAGTCTCCGGTTGAGGAATCCGTAGTCGAAATGGCCGCGGAACCGGAACCGGAGCCCGAACCGATTGAAGAGGTGGAACCTGACCCGCCCTCCGCGAGCTTCGTATCCGACAGCAGCAAGATTCAAAACGTCGCTTTCGCCAGCCTAGTTTCCGAAGGCCCAGTGGACCTGACGTCGCAGCCCTTGCTTCCGGCCGCGGAGCTGAGCGCGGAACGTTACGAGATCGAAACGCCGCCGGGTGAGGCGGGATTAGTTGCATTACCAGTGCATGCTCGCCTGCGGGCGGGCGCCATTCTGTCACCGGAAGTGCGAGGTTTGAACGCACGCGAGTTTCGGGCGCCCAGCTTTGCCATGCGCGCGGAACTGTCACACGAGTCGCCGCGAGGATTTTCATCGTGCGGCGTAGTACCGTTCCCGGTAGATGCATTGACGCCCCCGGCGCCGGTTTCCTGGGACTACACTCGCAAGCCGGCGTTCACTTCCGTGCCGGCCTTTGAACAATCCATGCTGCTGGATTTCGGCAATGGCGGACCTGAGCTGCCCGCGGCTGACGGAGCTGCGGTAACGATAACGGATACCGCCGCACTTGGTCCGGTGGCCGAGTGGACTGAGCCGGAGAGTCCCAAACTGGCGCTGGAGGCGCTTACGCGCATGCAGCGCGAGATCGCCGGCGCGCCTGCGCCGCAATCGCCGCAGCGCAACGGCAGCCACTTCGGCGAACTGGTGATGGATACAGCCACACTGGAACGCGCGTTCGCACCGAAGCGGGAGCGGACGGTCCGGCCCGCGGCGGCTGCACCCGATCCCGTCCGACAGGAAATAGAAGCGCCGGCCGCCCTGGCCGCGGTGATGGAAATCCCGCTCGAGATCGCTCCGCCTCCGAAGGTTCAACCGTACAGCGCGTTTGAAGCCGTGACTCTGACGAGTCTTGCTCCACGGCTTCCGAGGGTAGATGCGCTTCCTTTGCGTCCCAAGATTTTTACGGGTGGGGCTCCGGACGAAGCCGGGCGGCCCGCTGTGAGACAACCTTTATCTGCAGTTCGGGTTTCCGTGGTGGGAGCAGGCTTACAGACCGGTGCGGCGCCCGCGCCAAAGCCCACGACGCCGCCGACGCCGGCGGCCAACGTAACCAAAGCCCCGCCTTCGGTGCCGCGTCCAAACCGGACCGGTCCGCAGAAACCCGCGCAGCCTGCCAAGGCGGCCGCGCGAACTCCCGAGGCTCCGCGCAAGAAAGCTCCTGAGCCCGCCGCGAAACCGCAAACCGCGAAACCGAAGGTGGAATCGACTCCTCAGCTTCCGAAGCAGGACCCAGCGGTGGCGGCATTCGCATTAAAACAGGCAGCGGCAGTGGGAATCAAGGAGCCGCCGGCGCACGACGTGCCCAACCTCGACTGGTCCACGAATGCCGGCTTCTTGCGATCCGCCAAGAGTAAGATCCTGCTGGTTGCGGCGTTGCTGATCGCGATCGCGGTGGTGGTGTTCTTCAACATGGGATCGCATAAGTCCACCGCGGCCGGCGCAGCTACTAGCGACGGCGTGGGGCCCAGCATCATGATGGGCGAGGGCGGATGGATAACGGACTGGGCTGGCGATACGCGGTCGCAAAGCCGCGGACGCCATATCAGTATGTACCGGCCGTCACTGACGCTCTCCGATTACCGCATCGAGTTTCAGGGACGCATTGAAACCAAGAGCATCGGCTGGGTATTCCGCGCGGCCAATCCGGAGAACTATTACGTGTTGAAGCTGCAGCAAGCGGGGCCGGGAAGGCTCGAGCTGGCGAAATTCGCCGTGGTCAATGGAATCCAGCGCCAATTTTCCAGTGTCCAATTGCCGGCCGAAATTCATGCCGACGCACTGGTGAGTGTGCGGGTGGATGTGCGCGGATCGAAGTTCGCCACTTTTGTGAAAGGCCAGCCGGTGGACGTGTGGACGGAGAACCAGTTGAAGTCGGGTGGAGTTGGATTCCTGAACGATCGAGGCGAGCGCGCCCTTATCCAATCGGTGCAGATATCGTATCTGAGCGGGGCGGGCAGATAGACCGACGAAGTGGAGATTTTTTCAAATGGCAGACCTGCAAGATAGCTGGCTATGGGTAGTGGACGAGGAGCTGGTAGCAGCTCTGGTGCATCCCGACACTGCGGAACCGGACGCAGCGCCGGGACGGCCGGTGAAATCCCAGGCGCTGGCGGAAGCGCTGGCGTTGAACGCCGAACGCAAGACGGAAGATGCACTGGCGCGAATAGAGACCGCGCTCGAAGAGGGAGAGACCGGACCCGATCTGCATTGGGCCAAGGCGCACCTGCAGTTTGAGCTGGGCCGGTACGCGGATGCGCTCGCCGGATATCAAGAAGTGCTGGCGTCAGCGCCGGGGCATAGAGCCGCGGGATTCAATACGGCGGTCTGTTTCGAGAAACTGGGCCAGTTCCAGGAAGCAGCGGAAGCTTTCCGCGCGGCGTCGGCCACCGACAGGAATTTATGGCAGGCCGATCTAGGGCTGGGCGTGTGCCTGCTGCACCTGCAGCAACCCGAGCCGGCGCTGGCGGCATTCGAACGCTGTCTGGCGCAGCAGCCGGGTCATGCACAGGTCCGTTTCGGACAAGCGGCAGCGTTGCAATCGCTGGGACGAAACCAGGAAGCAGTGGACATCTATCGCGAACTGCTGCCAGCGGGCAAGAACAATCAGGAATTGCTGGCCAACCTGATCGCGCTGTCACTGGCGCTGCGAGACGATAACGGGGCCCGCGAATACAGCGAAGCCCTGCTGCGTTTGCGGCCTCAGGCGCGCGCGGGACTGGAAGGTTTGATGGCGTCGGCGATGGCTCGCGGGGACTACAAGACCGCCTCTCAGCACGGGGCCAAACTGGTGGAGACCGCGAACGATTCCTACGAAGGCTGGTTCATGCTGGGGCTCGCGTGCCAGAAACTGGATCGCCTGGACCGCGCGGGACAAGCGTATGCGGAAGCGCTGAAGATCCGCCCCACCAGCGCTGAAGCGCTGGCCAATATGGGGCTGGTGCTGGAGCGCCGGGACGATGCGGCGGGGGCATATAAGGCCTACGAGAGGGCTCTGGAATCCGCGCCGGAGCATGCTGGAGTGTTGTGGAGTCTGGCGCTGATCGAAGAACAACGCAAGAACGACGCGGGCGCCGAACAATGGCTGTCGCGGCTGGTGGCGGCGAGTCCGGATTCGGCGGACGGCTGGTTCCGGCTGGGCTGCTTGCGGCACCGGCGGGAGGAATATTCCGCGAGCGCGGACGCGTTTCGTAATTGCACGCGCATCAACGACGGCTGGCTGGAAGCGTGGGTCAATCTAGGCCTGGCGGAATGGCGTGCGGGCAATGCGGCAGAGGCCAAGCAGGCGCTGCAGACCGCGGTGAATCGCGAGCCGGGGTGCGTTACGGCGCTGACCGCGCTGGGAGCGCTGGCGGTGGAAGGCGGCGATTACATCGAAGGGCTCGAGCTTGAAAACAAATTGGCTGAGCTGGGCGAATCGGCGCCGGAACTATCCTACAACGTCGGCGTGCTGCTGCAGCAAGCGGGACTCCATCAGGATGCGGCGGGTTGCTATCGCCGGGCGGCGGAACTGAAGCCGGAGTTCGGCGAAGCGCTGCTCAACCTGGGACATGCGTTGAAGGCGCTGGGTCAGGAAGGCGAGGCGCGCGATTGCTGGAAGCGGGCCGTGGAAGTGCGACCGGACCTGGCGGCGCCGTATTTCGAGACTGTGGGGGCGTAGGACGTTAATCAGGGCGCGACGAGTTCGTGGCGGTGGCCGATTTCACGGAGGCAGCGGTCAATCCACTGGCGCGTGAGTTTTTCCTGGACGCCATTCTGCGATAGGCGGGTGCGCAGGTTGGCGAAGTCGACGCGATCGAGGGATTGATCCTGATTGAAGCAGGAGAAGACCACGGTCTCTTCGCCGGTCACGGGGTCCTTGTGTTGCTGCAGGCACTGGGCGCAGATTTCTTTCATCATGCATTGCATCGGCGAATTGATGCTGCCGATGGCCTGATGGCCGGGCTTGAGGAAGGGCGCGAGTTCCTCATGGCGGGCGCGCGCGACGGCGCGCATCATGCCGTCGGATCCGATTACCACTAAGCGGTCCACTGCGTCGAGCAGGATATCGACGGGGCCGAGATCGCCTCGTCCGTACGCGGCCATGGCTTCGACGATGTTTCCGACGAAGGCTTTGTCCTGATCGCGGCCGGGCGTGAAGCCGGGGGCTTCATCGCAGCACCACACGATGGCGTCGGAAGCCTTTTCGATCTCGTCTACCTTGTAGCGGTCCTGGATCTTTTTGTACCCGGCGAAGTACAGCACGCGGGAGCCGTTGGCGCGCAGGCTCTGGCCGATGGAAAACAGCACGGCATTGCCGAGTCCGCCGCCCACCAGCAGCGCGGTCTCGCGGCCGGGGGTTTCGGTGGGCGTACCGGTGGGGCCCATGAGCACAACCGGCTCGCCAGGTTTGAGCAGAGCGCACAAGTCCGACGATCCGCCAACTTCCAGCACGATAGTGGAGAGCAGACCCTGGTCTCGATCGACCGACGCACCGGTCAGGGCCAGGCCTTCCATCGCGAGCGTAGTGCCGTGGGTACGCGTGGCCAGGGTTTCGAAATTCTGGAGTCGATAGAACTGGCCGGGCTCGAAGGCGCGGGCGGCCATGGGAGCTTTGACGACGATTTCAACGATGGTGGGCGTGAGGCGGATGACGTCCTGCACGACGGCGCGCAGTTCTTCGTTGAGGCGCGCGATCAATTCTTGCGGCGCAGGCGCGCTGGGAGCGCGGCGGGCCAACGTTCGCGTGACCACGGGATAGCCTTGTTTCGCGCCGCCCATGGCCTTGACGACATTGCCGAAGAAGGACGGGTGCAGGTCGCCGAAGAAGCTCATGGCGCGTCCGTCGGGACGGATGTTCATCAGCACGCGGACTTCGGCGGGCTTGGCGAGCTTTTCGGGTTTCACCGGATGGCCGTCGTCATCGACTGCCTGGAAGTAGCGGCCGTCGAGTGTGACGTTGGCCGGATCTTCGCGGCCGAGGACCGTGTTCGGCTGCGTACCTGCAGCCACCAGAATGGTGCGGGCCGGCAGCGTGACGGATTCACCGGACGCGGAAAGCCGCAGGGCCGCGGCATGGCCGTAACGATCCACTTCCACTTCCTCGGGCGTCATTCGCTCGGCGAAGCGGATGCCTTCCTCGAAGGCTTTGTGGACCTCTTCGTGATTCAGCGTGTAACTGGGCGAATCGATAAGGCGGCGGCGATAGGCGATGGTGACGCCGCCCCAGGAGTTCAGCAACTCGACGATACGGGGAGCGCGGCCCTGGCGGGCGGCGGCGGCGCGCTCGGCGCGGATGGCGCGGGCGTGCGCGAGGAACTCTTCGGCAGTTTCGGTCTCTTCGGCAGTCCAGTCTTCGCGAACGGCGCGGTCGCCGCGTTCGGCGGCCAGCTTTTCAAAGCGCACGAGGAACTTTTCTACTTGAACGGGATAATAAGCCAGCGATTCGGTGGCGGTGTCGATGGCCGTGAGCCCGCCGCCGATCACCACGATGGGCAGGCGCACCAGAAGATTGGCGACCGAATCATGACGCGCCGCGCCGGTGAGCTGCAGGGCCATCAGGAAATCCGAAGCCTGGCGAACGCCGCGCGTGAGACCGTTCTTCATCGGGATCACGGTGGGGCGGCCGGCGCCGGCGCAGAGAGCGATGTGATCAAACCCGATCTTGAACGCGTCATCGACGGTGAGCGTGCCGCCGAAACGGACGCCGCCGAACATGGCGAACTCGCGGCGGCGTTCGAGCAGCAATCGAATGATCTTGAGGAAATTCTTGTTCCAGCGAACGGTGATGCCATATTCGGCAACGCCGCCGAAGCCCGCCATCACGCGATCGTCGAGCGATTCGTAGAGATCGGTGATATCGCGAATGGGGCGGAAGGCGCGGCGCTCGCCATAGGCGTCGACGCCGGAGATGTCGGCGGGGAGCGGCTCGATCTTGAGGCCATCCACGCCCGCGACTGTGTGGCCATCGTTCAACAAGTGATGGGCGACGCTGAAACCGGCGGGTCCCAAGCCGACGACCAGGACTTTGTAGCCGGATTCGGCGCGCGGGAACGGGCGGTCTAGATGCAGCGGATTCCAGCGGGTCAGCAGGCTGTAGATTTCGAAGCCCCAGGGCAAATCGAGAACGTCCTTCAGGGTGCGGGTTTCGATCTGCGGGATATCGACGGGCTCCTGCTTCTGGAAGATGCAGGATTTCATGCAGTCATTACAGATGCGGTGTCCCGTGGCGGCGGCGAGCGGATTATCGATTGTCACGACAGCCAGCGCGCCGATGGGATTGCCCTGCTGCTTCACAACGTTCATCTCGGAGATTTTCTCTTCGAGCGGGCAGCCGTTGAGCGTGACGCCGAATACGGTGGACTTGAAAGCGCCGGTCTTTTCCTTGAGGCCGGTGCGGCAGCTGTCTTTCGACTGGTTGTGGCACTTGATGCAGTAATGCGTCTGATCGAGGGCGCCGGTGAGGTCCGTGCCGGGGTCGGTGAGGGCGAAGCCTTCGCGGCGGCGCCAGCGGTCGGAACCGAAGCGAAAACGCGAGACGCCATCCACCTCGACGGTCTCGACGGGGACCAGGTGAGTCATGTCGAGCTTGTGGGGATGCTTGAACAGGATTCCGCGCTGGTGTTTCGCCGCGCCGGCGGGCGAGTGCATGGCCCAGGCGGCATAGCGGGCCGCGATGGCAAGCTGATGGGCGTGAGCCTGTTCGTCATCAAGCCAGCGGGCGACGTGGGCGGCGAATGAGCGCTCGGTGAGCGGCTCGCTGAAGAAAGTTTCGAGCTCGGATTGAAGCGCGTCGCCGTTGAAGGCGGCGGCTTCGGCTGCGGGGATCTTCGTAATCAGGGAACTGCGCTGAATGAAGCGGCGCTTCACGGAGTAGAGCGGGGCGAGATCGTGGTGGCGGGCCTGGAGATCGCGAATTTCGGGGGCGATGCCGAAGAGCTGGGTGATGAAGTCTTCGAGGTGCGGGGCGGCGTCGATGATGAGGGTTGAGTAGTCTTTGGGCGCGATGGCCGCAGGGTTGGCGCGGGCGGCGATCAGGCGGGCGTGCAGGTCGGAGTCGGAAGCTTGGAGGTGAGTGAGGAAGACGGAGTCGAGGCGGACGAGACCGTCGCGCTGGTAGAGATCCTCGAAGCGGACGTTGAAATTCAACGTAAGTGGATTTGAAGCAGAAGACATGGACTAAATGTTATGGATGAACCGGACGGCGGGTTGATCCAAGCTTTTGCGCTTGTCTTCAGTGTACCAAGGTGGGGGTCAATAACGCCCCAGCGCGACGATTTTGGCGGCTTCTATGCAGTCGTAGGCGCCGGCGGGGACATTTTTGTGTTCGTCGACGCGCCCGCTGGGCCATTCGATAACCACGCGGTCGGCTTTGTCGCGCTTGCCTAGGCCGAAGGTTAACGTTAGCTCGGATTGCGAGAGGTAGCTTGAGCCTGTTTTTACGGTTCGGGATTGGGTATCGACCCGGACCACGGCGCCGATGCCGTCGCGGTTGGATTTGGTTCCGATCAGGCGGAGGCGAATGGACCGGTGGCCCGATGTTACGTCGTTGCGATAGAGGTATGCCCGGCCTTGATTTGTGGTGATGAGGATGTCCGCATCGCCATCGCGGTCGAAATCGCCGTGAGCTACGCCGCGGGCTACTTTTGGATCGGCGAAACCGCCGCCTGTCTGCGCCGCAACATCGTGAAAGCTGCCTTTGCCATCGCCGAGGAACAGGTGCGGAGGCTGGGCATAGCCCACATTGCTGTGTATGTGCCGCTCGGTTTCGTCAATATGGCCGTTGACCGCGAGTAGATCCAGATTACCGTCGAGATTGGCATCCATGAAGAGGCAGCCAAATCCCAGGCTGTTTCGCGAAGCCTGTCCAATGCCGGCCTTCTGCGCGGTATCCGCGTAACCGCCAGGGCGTGGACGATACAGCGCCATCATTTCGTTGTCGAAGTTGGTGATCGCAATTCCGGGCGCGCCGGAGTTATCGAAATCCGCCACGTCGATGCCCATGCCGGCGCGGGCTTTGCCATCCTCGCTGAAGGCTACCCCCGCTCGTACTGCCACGTCTTCGAAAGTTCCGTTCCGCTTGTTCCGGTACAGCTTGTTGGGTTGCGTGTCGTTGGCGACGATCACGTCCGGCCAGCCATCGCGATCATAATCGATCAAGGCAACTCCGAGCGACTTGGAAGTGCTATCGAAGATGCCGCTCTTGGCGGTAACGTCCTCGAATGTACCGTCCCCACGATTGCGGAAGAGCCAGCAGGTGGACCCGTGATACGCCTCCGGCGTGCAGTAGGACTTGTGGGAACCGTCGACGCTGCAAAACACGTCGTGCTCGGGCGCCCAGCGGACGTAGTTGCAAACGAACAGATCGATAAAGCCGTCGCGGTCAAAGTCGAACCACATGGCCGATGTGCTGAAACCGCTTCTGCCGCCCAGTCCGGCCTTCTCGGTGACATCGATGAAATGACCCTTGCCGGTGTTTTGAAAAAGACGGTTCTGGCCGACGCCGGTGATGAGGATATCCGGGAAGCCGTCGTTGTTGTAATCCGCGATGGCCACGCCCAGGCCGTACATCTCCACGGCGAGTCCGGCGGCGCGCGTAACGTCGGTGAAGGTGCCGTTGCGATTGTTGCGGTACAACCGCGGCGTGCTGCGCTGGCGCTTGTGGCCGGGCCAGTCCATCGCGTTCACCAGCAGAATATCCAGCCAGCCATCGCCATCGTAATCGAAGAAGGCGCAGCCGGAGCCCAGCGTTTCGGGAAGATACTTCGCGCCGAACGCGCCACTGTTGTGCCGGAAATCGATCCCGGCGGCGGCTGTTACGTCCGCCAGGCGAAAACCAGGATCGGCGGCGGCTCCGTATAGCGGGAGTGCGCCCAGCAGAAGCGTACGGCGCGTCATGGGGCGCTGACCAATCCATTGCGAATCGCATACGCCACCAGTTCGGCGGCGTTATGCAGCCCGAGCGCCTGCATGATATTGGCGCGGTGCACGGCCACTGTGTTGGCGCTCAGTCCCAGGACGGTGGCGATCTCCTTGTTGGATTTTCCATGCACGATCAATTGCAACACTTCGAGTTCGCGAGGTGTCAGCGAAGCCTCGGCCTCGGGCAAGCGCCCCAGACGCGGGTCCAAGACCTGAACGCCCTGGGCCACTTGCTTCACGGCATCCACCAGCTCCAGATCCATGGCGTTCTTGAGAAGGTAGCCACGAGCGCCGGCCTCGAGGCAAGTGCGGACGTAGTTTGGTTCGGCGTGCATGCTCAAGATGAGGACCGCCGTCTTAGGGTTGGCCTTCAAAATATGGCGCGTGGCCACAGCGCCGTTCATGCTGGGCAAAGCGAAATCCATCACCACCACCATGGGACGCAGCGCCGCGGCGGCGTCCACGGCGGCGTTTCCATCGTCGGCTTCGCCGACCACTTGAATCTGGGGATCGTCTTCGAGCATGCGGCGAAAACCACGGCGCACCAGGCTGTGATCGTCCACCAGCAGGACCGAGATGTTATCCAGCGGCATGCACTTCCTCGGCCGCCAACGGCACGGTGATGCGAACCAGCGCGCCGCCGCCCTCGCGGTCCAGGAATTCGATGCGGCCGTTGACGAGCTCGGCGCGCTCGCGCATGGAGATCAGACCCATTCCCTGGCGGTTGCTGTGCTTGAATCCGACCCCCGTGTCTTCCACTTCGAGCACCACCGCCGCCGGAATGAATCGCAACCGGACCGCGGCTTGCGCCGAGCCGGAATGACGGACCACATTGTTCAGCGCTTCCTGCAGGACCCGGTAGAGATGAATGGCGACTGTGCGATCGAGTTCGCGGCTTTCGCCGGTCTTCTTGTATTGAATTTCGATGCCGGCCTGCTTGCCGAAGCCCGGCAGGTACACATCGACGGCGTTCTCGAATCCGGTTTCATCGAGCACCACGGGATGCAGCGAGTGGGAAAGAGAACGGACCTTATCGAGCGTGGATTGCACGATCTCGCGGACTTCAAGCAGCTCGGAGCGAAGGGAAGTGTTTTCGGGCGAGATCCGGCTGCCGGCGCGCTGTAGCATGGCGCCAATCGCGGTCAGGATCTGGCCAAAGTCGTCATGCAGCTCGCGGGAAATCGACCGGAACGTATCCTCTTGCATGGAGATCAGTTGCTGGGCAAGCTCGCTGCGGCGCTGCGACACCCGCGCCACCTGTTCGAAAACGCGGCGGTTGTACTGCACCAGATAGAGACTGGTGAAGACAATCAGGACCAGCATCGCGGCGACGAAAAGATACAGGTTCCGTTCCACGCGCGCGTAGATGTCGTGGGTGCGTGAAGCGGCTGCTTGTTCGCTCTCATTGTTCCGGACTAAGAGGCGCGCAACAGCGGTGCTTAGAGCCTCCTGCCGCGCTTGCAGGGAGAGGCGAATTTGAATTCGAGCCTCGTCTTCCTGACCTTGCGCGGCGAGCGCGAAGATGCGGTCCAGCGAGTCCCAGAACTGCGCGATGGATTGTGCCAGATAGCGCCTTTGATCGGAAGTTCGATCTACCGCCGAATACTGTTCTTCGCGTGCCAGGGCGTCTTCGAGATCGGTACGAATGCGCTGGAACTGGGCTCGCCACGCGGTAAGCGGATAAGGCTCGCTGGTATCCAGCATGTCGCGCATGGCCAGGCCCAGCGAGTTCAGGTCATTTTGAATGCGAAGCAGCAGCAGGGAGTCAGTGCGGTTCCGGTCAATGGTTTCGGTTTGAAGGGTTCCGAGGCTGCGAAGCTGGACGATGGTGTATGCCGAATAGATAGCGACGGCTGTCAGGGTGACGGCGAGGCCCGCAAGCAAACGAATAGTGGGAGCCTGCTTCGCGTCCTTTGGCATTGTGCTCACTATGACTTACCCGGCCCGATCGAGCTTCATTATTGCAGCCTGACAGATTGGCGGGCAGGGTGTCAGTAGTAGATTCAGATTATTTCACAGAAGGACCGATTGCAGTAAGATCGCGATATTGTGAGGACCAGTCTATTCGCTCCCGTTTGGTTGTTGGCCGCCGCGGCGCTGCCCTGGCTTGCGCTTCCTGCATCCGGCCAGGGTTGAGTGGCCGCACGCCAAAGCGCGCCCGTGATTGGCGCGTTATGCAGTAGAGCTGAAGAGAGGGCGGCCAAGGAAGGCCACATCCTGCATCCCTGGACGATTACGGTAGGCTACCGCTTCCAACCATCGTCGCGGCACTTCATCGGGACTGTGGAGCAGACGCAGCGCGAGCTGAACCACAATCAGATTCAGAATATTTATCATTTGTTCGACGTCGCGGTGGATTACCAACTAAGTCCGAGGTGGACCGTCTCGGGGAGTTTACCCATCCTGCTGGCTTACCGGAACCAGCTGTATGCGCCGAAGGCGAAATACGAGGTGGCGGGGATCGGCGATGCGTCGGTGGGAGTGCATGCGGCGATCTTCCGGCCGCCGACGGAATCGGGCGGCAACATCATAGTGGGGATGAGCCTCAAAGTGCCAACGGGCCGCGACAACTCGAGTCAACTGGCGGTGAGTTCGACGGGTGCGCAGGTGTTAGCCACGGCGGATCAGTCGATCCAGGCTGGGGATGGCGGCGTGGGATTCGCGCTGGACCTTCAGGCTTACCATCCGGCTCCGCTGCGGACGATGTTGTACTTCAGCGGAACTTATCTATTCAATCCGAGGGACACGAACAATGTGCCGACGTTCCGGAGGGCGGCGGGCGAACAGGTGATGTCGGTGGCGGATCAGTATTTGTACCGGGGCGGAATGAGTCATGCGCTGCCGGGAGTTCGCGGATTGACGGGGACTATCGGCGGGCGGATTGAAGGCGTGCCGGTTCGGGATGCGTTTGGGAAGAGTAACGGGTTCCGGCGGCCGGGTTACGCGATATCGGTGGATCCGGGGTTTCTGTATTCGCGCGGGAGGTATTTATTTGCGTGCAATATTCCGTGGGCGGTGGAGCGGAATCGGAAGCGGAGCGTTGCGGATATTCAGAACCATACGCATGGGGATGCGGCGTTTGCGGATTACGCGCTGACGTTTTCGTTGTCGCGGAGGTTTTAGGAACTTGGGGAGGGCCGATGAGACATCGGCCCGCAGGTTGCTAACCTGCCCCACATGTCAGGGGATGGTGTAGGGAATAAGGTCTTGCTGTGGGTCGGCGGCGGCTTCAAGCTTTATTTGGCGGGCGGCTGGGGTGGACATGATTGCGGAATCGGCGGTTTGGTATTCGAAGGAGCTCAGGAGTCGATAGTTTCCGGGGGCGAGGCCGGTGAAGCGGTATTGGCCATCCAGGCCCGTGCGCGCTACGAAGGTTTCGGCGATCCTGCGCAGCGGGTCCAGATCGGATGGTTCCAGGAATACCGGGATGCCGGCGACGGGTTTGCCGGCGGAGGTGACGGTTCCGTGGACGGCGCAGGGTCGAGAGGATAAGTAGAACGTGACGGCGGGCGAGCCGCGGCCAACTTGGATGTCATTCCAGCCATCGGCGCGAAGATCGCTGGGCGCTTCGTAGCCTGGGCCGCGGAAGGACGCAGCGTAGAAGCCGTGGTTGGGCTGGAGGGCGAGCTGCCAGGATCCGCTGGCGAGATGCGCGCGGTTGTTCGTCAATTTCAGGACCTCGATTGGACCTGTGCCGGCGAGGTCTTTTCGTCTGACAAGGACCTGGATGGAGACGGGATCCACCTGGGAGCCTTCGAAGGAGAACCGGAGCTCGGGTTCTTCGCGCAGCACGAACCGGATACGGTCTTCCCCGCCCAGGTAGATCTTGCGGTAATCGCCTTGCAGTCCGGGACGGCGCTCAAGCGGGGCTTGCGAGAACAATTCGTAGAATCCAGCGGGCATGGGACCGAAAATATGGGAGCCGCCCTGCACGGTTTCGCGGCCCAGCTCCGACACCAGCGTCATGGTTACGGGCAACGGCTCGGACGGAAAAGCGGGGAACGTTACAGCCTCCACTCTGAGAGTGAACAGGCGGCCGGCGATGGGGCGAACATCGGCGCGGGCCACGTCCCGATCCATATCCACTTGCACTGGGTAGGTCTGGTCCAGGACCTGTGTTTCGCGGGCAAACGTGGGCAGGTAGCCGATTTCGTCATATTGCTTGCCGCCGCTGCGAACGACGTAGCTGCCGGGCTCCAGTCCCGAGATACGGAACACACCGCGATCATCGGATTTGGCGCGGGCCGCGAGCTGGGGCGGGCGCGTGTTGCGATAGGCCAGCACGTCGAACTCGGGCATGCCGATGTCATTTTCGTCCAGGACGGTGCCGGTGACGGCGCCATAGTGCGGCAGGCGGATGACCAGCGTGGAGGTTTCGTCCTGGGCGATTTCGATGGGGAGGCCCGCGGACTTCCAGTGCTTCTGGCCGTACTGCGCGGGGGCGAATCCGGTGCGTGAGGCGGTGAGCAGGTAGCTATCGGCGGGGAGCGCGGTGAACTCGAAATAGCCGTAGGAATTGGTGCGGGTGGCGCGCCTCTGCGCGGCGGCGCCGGATACGGCTTCGAGGGTCACCGTGGCGCGGGCTACCAGGTGGCCGGTTTGATTTTCTACCACGGTGCCTTTGATGACGGCGGAGTGGAGAGCGGCGGTAGTGAACGCGATGATAATGAGCTTCCCCATGGCCGTTGAAGGAAATGACGCGAGAAGGGGGCGGGGAGTGCAGGAGAAAGTGGGGGGGACCGCTCTTGAGCAACGCAATTAGCCCAGCTTGTGGGGCAGGCGGTTCGCCTGCCAGAGGCCGATTGCTAATCGGCCGCAGGATACTATCCTGCCCCACACGGCGGCAGAAGAGAATCGTCATGTTCGTCTCCGGTCAGCGGGCCCACGCTTCCTTCGGGCGCGGCTCTGAAGGGGCGGTGTGGACAGCTGGCGCGGGGGATGGGTGCGATGATAAGTCTTCCACATGGACGAGCTTTCTCGGGTGACGGTCACGCGCAATTCGGCTAAGGACGTGAAGCAGCGGCAGATGATTATTAAGCTGGATGGTGAGCCGTTTGCGACGCTGATGTTCGGAGATAGTGTTACGCGCGAGGTGAAGGCGGGGCGGCACCGGCTGCGGGTGGACAATACCTGGGTCTGGAAAACTGTGGAGTTCAAGCTGGAGCCGGGGGAGCACCGGGAATTCAGGGTGATCAGCAGGACCGGATTGTTTACGTGGTGGATGGTGGCGGTATTTGGGGCGGGTCCGATGTATGTGACGATTGAGCAGTAGCGCGGCTGCGGCGCTCCCAGCCGGGCTGAAACAGTGGGAGCGAATTTTCCTGCTGGTAGGGATGGTGCAAGATTTCGTCGATGTTGAGATCGATGCCCAGGCCGGGCTTTTCGGAGATGGCGATATAGCCGTCCACCACTTCCACTCCGCCGGTGACGATGTGCTTTTCCCAGGGTTCGTTGAACTCGTCGAAGATTTCGTGGATGAAGAAATTCGGCAGCGAGGCGTTGAGCTGGGCGCAGGCGGCTGAGCACACCGGGCCTTGGGCGCTGTGGGGGGCGATGACGCCGTAGTGCGCGTCCACCATGCCGGCGATTATGCGGGTAGCGAATAATCCGCCCAGGTTGAGCGGCTCGGGCTGCAGGATGCTGACGGCCTCATGCTTCAGCAACTCGGCGAACTGCTGCCTAGTGGAGAAGCTTTCTCCGGTCGCGATGGGAACCGGACTGCGGCGGGCCACTTCCACCATGGCGGCGATGTCCGTATGCGGCACGGGCTCTTCGAACCACGCGGGACGAAAGGGGGCCATCGCATTCGCCAGTTCGACGGCGGTGGCGACATTGAAGCGGCAGTGTCCCTCGATCAGCAGGTCAACGCCATCGCCCACGGCTTCGCGAACGGCGCGGATGATGTCAATGCTGAGATCGAAATCCTGGCGCGAGAGCATGCGCCAGGCGCTGCCGAAGGGATCGAACTTGAGGGCGGTGTAGCCGCGGCGGGCGACGTCGCGCGCTTTTTCCGCGAAGGATTCGGGAGTGCGCGGGCCACGGTACCAGCCGTTCGCGTAGGCTCGCAAGCGGTCATGACAGCGGCCGCCCCACAAGTTGTATATGGGCTGGCCGCAGGCTTTCCCGATGATGTCCCAGCAGGCGATCTCAATGGCGGCGACGGCGCACATGTGAATCTGGCCGCCCTCGGAATACACATCGCGGACCAGGCGCTGCGAGATGGTTTCCACCTGGAAGGGATCCATCCCGAGGATCAAGGGCTCGAGCTCGTGGATGGCGGCTTCGACGGTTTTGCCGAAGTAATTGAGGGTGCCTTCGCCGATGCCGTAAAGGCCGCCGCTGGTGTGGACGCGGGTGAAGAGCCAGTTCTTCCAGGGGTTGCCGCAGAGGAAGGTTTCTATGGAGGTGATGCGCAAGGGGCAGGGTAGCAAGGTGGGGGGAGGGGGCGCAATCGGGGAGAGCCGGAACTTGGGGAAGGCCGGCCGGAGGCCCACCCCACGAAGAAAAATTAATTGGGTATCGGGGCGGGGTGCGGTGTTTACAATGACAACATGCGGCACCTTATTCTTGCCTGTCTGGCTGGCCTTTGTTTGGCGGCTCAAGTTCCTGATAATAAATCTCTTAATGGGAAGTATTACTTTCGTGAGGTGCAGCTGGCGCCGGATTCGGGAGAGACGCGCAGTCTGTTTGGGTCGATGACGTTTGACGGGAACGGCGGGTTTTCGTGGCAGGGGCAGCAACTGGTGGCGCAGGCGGGGCCAGCGGCGGCCAACGGGAACGGCGTCTATTCGGTGAAAGCCAGCGGGCTGGTGACTCTCGCCGATCCTATCCGCGCGGGGGCGACGATCAACGGGCGGCTGGGGACAGGGGCGCTGATCGGGTCCGACACAGAGGCGGGCAACAACGTATTCAGCATTTTCACGGCGCTGCCGGTTCCCACGGGAGCGCTGGCGACGTCGACGCTGGCGGGGCCGTATTGGATCGCGTCGCTGGAGTTTCTGAACGGAAGCCAGACGGCGACGCATGAGACGTTCTTCAAGGTCTCGTCCAACGGCAGCGGATCTTTTGGCGACGTTCTGGTCACAGGGCAGGCCATGGATCTAACCAGCGCGCTTAAGCAGCAGACGGTGCCCTCGGCCAGTTACACGGTTGCGTCCGACGGAACAGGGACGCTCAACTTCCCGATTGCGTCGAGCGGGGCGCTGCTGAGCGGCGTCAAGACGATGTACCTGGCGCAAGACGGCAGCTTCTTCATCGCGGGCGGGGCGGCGGCGGGCGGGCACGGCATCCTGATCGGGATTCGCGCTGGCGCTGGGTTGAATGCCGCGGCGCTGATAGGGAATTACTTCACCGCGGATCTGCAGACCGGTACGCAGACGGGATCGCAGACTTTCTCGGATTACGCGGGCAGCGTGAGCTCGGACGGGAAAGGGAACCTGGTGGCGTCACGACGCAACCGGGCGAGCTCGGGCGCTATCGACGTGACGGCGCTGAATCTGTACAACCTGATCTCCGACGGATCCGGTTATGCGGGGTTCAACAGCATCGCGGTTTCATCCAACAGCCAGCTCTACATCTCGAGCGGCGTGTCGTTTGGCGACAGCCGCAATTACGAGATTACTCTTGGCGTGCGCGCGCCGGCGCTGTCGGGATCGGGCGTGTTTCTCAATCCGCAGGGTATTTTCAACGCCGCCACGTTCGCGCCGGTGGGGAATCCGGTATCGCCGGGAGGGTTCGTAACCATGTTTGGAACGAACCTGGCGGGACAGACGGCGGTGGCGACGAAGCTGCCGTTTTCGACGACGCTGGGGGGCGTGCAGGTGCTGGTGAACAATGTCGCGGCGCCGCTTTATTTCGTGAGTCCGGGGCAGATCAGCGCATTGATTCCTTACGCCACTACGGGGAGCACCGCGACGATTGTGGTGAAGAACGGAAGCGCGAGCTCGAACGCGGTGGATGTACCACTGGCTGCGTCGTCGCCAGGGATTTTTACGATTCCGCAGAACGGGCTGGGACAATCCGCCGTGCTACACGCCGATTTCACGCTGGTGGGCCAGGACAATCCGGCGCATCCGGGGGAGACGGTGCAGATTTTTCTCACCGGGCTGGGCGCGGTATCGCCGGGGATCGCCGATGGCGCGCCGGGGCCGGTGAATCCGCTGAGCAGGGTGACGGGTCCCATCGCGGTTTACGTGGGGGACGCGCGGACGCCGGCGGTGATCAGCTACCAAGGGCTGGCGCCCACGCTGGCGGGGCTGTATCAGATTAATGCGGTGATTCCGGTTGGGGTGACGACGGGGAATATTCCAATTGCGATTCAGACGAACGAGGCGTTTACGGATCTGGCGAATATTTTCGTGGAGCCGTAGGGGCCGGCCGCAGGGCGGGGGCCCTGCCCCACAACGGTGTGTGATACTGGTGGGCCGCTCTTGAGGAACACAATTGGTCCAGGTTGTGGGGCAGGCGGTTTCGCCTGCCAGAGGCCGATTGCTAATCGGCCGCAGGATGCTATCCTGCCCCACACGGCGACCGCTTCCTGCGGTGTTAGGATGAAGGTAGTTCCCGACAATACTCATGCGTGACGTTATTATTATTGGCTCCGGGTGTGCCGGAAACACGGCCGCCATCTACACGGCGCGGGCGAATCTGAAGCCGCTGGTGATCGGCGGGCACGAGCCGGGCGGGCAGCTCTCGATTACGTCGTCGGTTGAAAACTATCCGGGCTTTCCGGAGGGCGTCGACGGGCCGGTGCTGGTGGAAAACATGAAGAAGCAGGCGGAACACTTCGGCGCCGAATACGTGCATGGCTCGGTGGTGGAAGCCGACCTTTCGAAGCGGCCGTTCCGGCTGAAAATCGACCATGACTGGATGGAAACGCGCACGTTAATTGTGGCGTCCGGCGCTTCGGCGCGCTGGCTCAACCTGCCGAACGAACAGAAGCTCATCGGACACGGCGTTAGCTCATGCGCGACTTGCGACGGGTTCTTCTATCGCGACAAGAAGATCATGGTGATCGGCGGCGGGGATACGGCGATGGAAGAAGCCAATTTCCTGACGCGGTTCGGGCGCGAGATCGCGATTGTACACCGGCGCGAGAATTTCCGGGCGTCGAAGATCATGCTGGATCGCGCGCGGGCGAATCCGAAGATCCAGTTTCTGACGAATACGGTGGTGCTGGATGTATTCGATGCGAGCAAGCAGATGGTCACCGGCGTGAAACTGAAGAACCTGAAGACCGACGAAGTGTGGGAGCGCGACGTTGACGGCTTTTTCGTCGCGATCGGGCATATTCCGAACACGGCTCCGTTTGAAGGGCAGCTGGATCTGGATCCGGACGGCTACTTGATTTCGCATGGCGGCGCGCGGACGAATATCGCGGGTGTGTTTCATGCGGGGGACGTGCAGGATCGGGTGTACCGGCAGGCGGTGACGGCTGCGGGGGCGGGGTGTATGGCTGCGATTGAGGTGGAGCGGTTTTTGGAGGCGGAAGGGCACTGAGGGGCGGGGAGCGGGGCCGGGGGCCCGCGCGGACCTAAGTGGGTCCGCCCTACAACGGTTCGGTGATCTTTAGGATTTGATTCGCGGGGACGGAGGGGATTTCCTGCTTCAGGCCTGAAGGCCAGCGGATTTCTAGCAACGCGGTGCGGGCGGGGCCGAGGCCGAAGTGGAGGCGCGGGTCGCTGGCGGAATAGAAACTGGACTGGCTCAGGACTTCCTGGGTTTGAACTTTGCCGCCATAGCGGGCGGTGACTCGGGCACCGATGGCGCTGCGATTTGACTTGGTGCCCGTCAGCTTCACCTTCAGCCAGTGGTTGTCGCCGGTGACGTCATTGCGCAGCAGCGACGGCGGCTCATTCATATTGACGATGAGAATGTCCACGTCGCCGTCGTTATCGAAATCGCCGAACGCGCAGCCGCGGCTGGAGTGCACGGCAGCGACGCCGGGGCCGGCCTCCTCGATCAGCTCTTCGAAGCGGCCGCCGCCCAGATTGCGGAAGACGATGCGCGGCGTTTTGTACGGATACATCGGAAGTTTCTTTTCAATCTCGGGATAGACCATGCCGGTGACATAGAACAGATCGGGATTGCCGTCATTATCGAGATCGACGATGCCGGCGCCCCATCCGATGTAGCGCGTCTCGACGCCCAACCCGGCGCGCGCGGTGACGTCCTCGAACACGGCCTTGCCGTCGTTGCGGTAAAGAATATTGGTGTCGTCGGCGAAGTGGGTTTTGAAAATTCCGAGGTTGCCGGTGAGCTCGAAATCACCGGCGGCAACGCCCATGCCGGCTTGCTCCATGCCGTCTTCATTGAGGCCGGCGCCGCGCAGGACGCCCTCTTCACGAAACGTGCCGTCGTGGTTGTTGAGCAGAAGCAGGCTGGCCGTGGAATCGCAGGCGACGTAGATATCGGGCCAGCCGTCGTTGTCGAAGTCGGCGGCGAGCACGGTCATGCCGTAGCCCGTAATCGACTTTGGAATGCCGGCTTTTTCGCTGACGTCCGTGAAGCTACCGTCGCCGTTGTTGCGATAGAGCGTGAAGGAGCCGGGCGTTAATCCCCTGGGGCCGCAGTTGACCGGAATGCCTTTCCAGGTGCAGTTGACGTTCTGGCCGGGCTTGGGGGCGCGCTCGAAATCGAAATCGAGATAACTGGATACGAACAGGTCCAGGTTTCCATCGCGATTGTAATCGACGAAAGAACAGCCCGAGTGCCAGTGCTTGGGATTGCCCAGAAGGCCGGCTTTGGCGGTGACATCGGTAAAGGTGCCGTCGCCGTTGTTGCGATAGAGAACGTTGTGGCCCCAGTAAGTGACGAAGAGATCCTCAAAACCATCGTTGTTGTAGTCGCCCACGCAGACGGACGAAGCCCAGCCAGTGCGGCGCAAGCCCGCCTTTTCGGTGACGTCGGTGAAAGTACCGTTGCGATTGTTCTTGTACAGGCGGTTGGTAGCGCCGGCCGGCGCGTTCTGCATGCGAGTACCGCTGAGCACGAAAATATCGAGCCAGCCGTCGTTATCGTAATCGACGAAAGCACATCCGCAGCCGACGGTTTCGAGGATGTAATCCTTGCGATCCAGGCCGCCGTAAATCACCGGCGCGGTGAGGCCGGCTTGTGCGGCGATGTCGGTGAGGCGCGAACGAAAGGGAAGCCCAGAGGGCTTGCCGCGCGGGAGCGGCTTTACGCCGCGAGTGGCCACGCCCTGGCCGAACAAGGGAGCCGACGCAGTGTAAAGAAAATCTCTGCGGCGCACCGTCAGATTTCCGGATAGAACTCGAAGAAGGCGTCCAGCGAGGTCATGAGCTGCTTGCGGATCTCCTCTTCGCCGCCTTCAATCAGATGCATGGTGACGCGCGCCTTACGCCCGTTCTTGAGGGTGATCTCGGCTTCGGTGACGGATTCGAGCTCGTCGGCGGGGAGCAGACGCATGCCGTAGATGAGGGCGAGTTGGGCCATGCTTTATTGTAGGTGGGGGGACAGGGCATGGCCCTGTGTTACTTGGGGACGCGGATTACCAGGTAGCGGATGGATCCGTCGATGGCGCTGAACCAGTGGCCTACGCCAGCGGGGATCACGACGACGTCGCCGGGGCCAACGTGATGGCTTTCGCCGTTGGCGAGCGACGTGCCATTCACGCTGGGGCCGTTCAGTTTGATGGACGGATGCTCGGGGCCGCGGCGTTCGGGATTCACGATGCTGCCACCGGTAACCAGCGTGCCCGAGCCATCCAGGATGTGATAGATCTCGGTAGTCCGATCATGCTCGACGGCCACCTGCGGCGCTTTGGCCGACCTGTAGACGGCGCCAATCGCGACATTCGTTTGGCCGAGGTCAATCACGCGAATCTGCTGATCGGTGACACTGTTTTCGGGCGCACGCTTCAGAGTGGATTCTACGTCGGCGCTGGTGATGTATGAGGCGGAACCGGGTTTGGTGTCCGCGGCATATAGTACGGCCAGTACTGCCAGGGCGGCGGGCATTGCTTTTGGCATAACGCGCTCCTCTCAGTGGATCGTACACTAAGATGAACACGAACTATGAACCTTGTCTCAATGCTTCGGCGGCGCGCGGATGAACAGCCTGAACGGCTGGCTTTTGAATTTCTTATCGATGGCGAAAATTCAGGGGAACGGTTAAGTTACGCGGCGCTGGATACGCGCGCGCGGGCGATTGGCGGATGGCTGGGAGGGATGGCGACGCCGGGCGAACGCGCGCTGCTGCTGTATCCATCGGGGCTGGAGTTCATTTCAGCTTTTTTCGGGTGCCTGTATGCGGGAATCACTGCCGTACCGGCATATCCATTGGATCCCGCGCGCATGGAGCGCACCGTTTCCCGCTTGCGAACCATTATTGAAGACGCGCACCCGGTGGTTGCGCTGACCACGCCCGCTTACTTGAAGGCGATCGAAGAGTTGATCCCGCGGCATCCCGCGCTGAAGAATGTTCGCTGGATCGCTTCGGAAAGCATTCCCGAAGCGCTGGCGGCGGATTGGCGCCCGCCTGCCGCTGATCCGGAGCGGCTCGCGGTGCTGCAATATACATCCGGATCCACCAGCGCGCCGCGCGGCGTGATGCTGAGCCAGCGCAATGTGCTGGCGAACCTGGCGATGATGCGAGACGCCTTTGGGTATTCGGAGCAAACCACCTTTGTCAGCTGGGTGCCGCTGGCGCACGACCTGGGTTTATTCGGGCACGTGGCGCTAGCGGTGTACCTGGGCGCTCCGAGTATCCTGATGTCGCCAGACGCGTTTCTGCAGAAGCCGGTCCGCTGGCTGCGAGCGATTTCACGGCACAAAAATGTGGGCACCGCCGCGCCGAACTTTGCGTATGAGCTCTGCCTGCGCCGGGTTACGGCCGAGGATCGCGCGGGCCTGGATCTCTCGAACTGGTATGCGGCGGATAACGGGGGCGAGCCGATTCGTCCGGATACGATCGATCGCTTTGTGGCCGCATTTGGGCCCTCCGGGTTTCGCCGCGAGACATTCGTGGGCGGCTACGGACTCGCCGAGGCGACGGTGTTTGTATCCATGTCGCGCAATCCCCGCTTGCTGCGCGTGCGAGATGCGGAACTCGCGCAGAACCGGATCGCACTCGAGGCTTCGCTGGATGAAGCCGCGGGGCACGCTTTTGTCAGCCTGGGAACTGCGCCTGCCGGGCAGAGCCTGGCGATCGTCGATCCGGAAAACCATTGCGCATGCGAGCCCGGGCAAGTGGGCGAAGTATGGGTGACAGGCCCGAACGTGGGGCAAGGCTATTGGAATAAGCCGGAGGAGACCGAGCGGACGTTCGGGGCGCTCCGGCGGGATACGGGTGAAGGGCCGTTTCTACGAACCGGAGACCTCGGCTTCCTGCACGGAGGAGAACTCTTCGTCACGGGGCGCCTGAAAGATCTGATTATTCTGCGAGGGCGCAACTACTATCCGCAGGATTTTGAATTGACGGTGGAAGCGTCGCACAAGGCGCTGCGGCCCGGCTGCGCGGCGGCATTCGCCGTGGAAACGAAAAACGGGGAACGCCTGGCGATTGTGCAAGAGCTGCGAGATTTGAATCAGACCGGCTTGGACGAGATCATCCGGAGCATTCGACGCGCGGTGTTCGAGGAGCATGAAGTGGCGGCGTATGCGGTGGCGCTGGCGGCGCCAGGCAGCATTCCCAAGACCTCGAGCGGCAAGCTTCAGCGGGGTGCCTGCCGTGCGCTGTTCCTCGACGGCGGCATAAACATTCTGGAGCAAAGCACGCTGGATAGCGCGCAGGTGGTGGTCGAAAGCGCAGCACCGCGAAACGTGGCGGAGGCGAAGATCGCGGAGATCTGGCGCACGAATCTGGGCGTTGAAAACATCGGGATCCACGATTCGTTTTTCGACTTGGGCGGCGATTCTCTGACGGCGCTGCGCTGCCTGGCGGACATGTGCGCGGCGCTCGGGCTGGAGGAAGTATCGCCGGCGATTTTCCTGTATGCGCCGACGGTGGCGCAAATGGCCGACGCGCTCCTCGATGCGGACCGGCTGTGCGCACAAGTGGCCGACATATTGCCGGTTCAACCAAACGGCAGCGGGGTTCCGCTGGTGCTGGTGGCGCCCGGACTCGAGTGCCGGGATCTGGCGCGGCATCTGGGCGGGGAGCGGCCGGTGCTCGGGATCCGGGTTCCATTTCTGGAGCAGGAGCCGCCCGGGCGGACCATCGAGCAGATCGCCAGCGCTTGCGTGGAGGCGCTGCGGCGTTATCGGCCGGAGGGTCCGTATGCTTTGGCGGGCTGGTGCGGCGCGGGGATCGTGGCGCTGGAGATGGCGCGGCAACTGGAACAAAGCGGAGCGCAGGTTTCGTTTGTGGCGCTGTTCGACGCGCGCGAGATTCTGGCGCCGCAAAGCATCGCGAAGAAGGTGGCGCATCTGGCGTCGAGGACCGCGCGGCGGGGACCGCAAGCGCTGCGC
>JALYHQ010000204.1 GCA_030776455.1 Acidobacteriota bacterium
CGAATCGGCAGGCTTGTATAACCAGAATCAGCTGATCGTCAACGTGAATTCCAAGCTGAACCAGAACGTGTCCTTGTTTGGCTCCTACATGTGGAATCGCGCGCGTAGCAACACCGACGGCATCAACACGTCGCCCGCGAATCCGTACAATTTCACCGGGGAGTATGGGCCGGCGGCCACCGACATTCACAATCGCATGACGTTCGGCGGATCGGTGAATACCAGGTGGAATGTGCGGCTGAGCCCGCTCATTGTTCTTGAGTCCGGCCCCCCGTTCGATATCACGGCGGGCCGCGATATTTTCGGCACGTCGCTGTTCAACGCGCGCCCGGGGATCGCGACAGATCCCACGAAACCGGGATTGATTCCTACCCGGTATGGCTTGCTGGATCCGAATCCAACCTCGGATGAAGTGCTCCTGCCGCGCAATTTCGGGCGCGGCCCGGGCTCGGTGCTGGTGAATGTGCGCATCAGTAAGACCATCGGATTCGGCCCCGCCCGCGAGGGATCGGTGGGCATCGGAGGCGGTCCGCGCGGACCCGGAAGCCCGTTCGGCGGAGGCGGCGCATTCTCGTCGATGGCCACCAGCCGCCGCTATAACTTAATCGTATCCATGTCGATTAGAAACGCCATCAACCACACCAATCCCGGCCCGGTTGTGGGCAACATCACGTCGCCATTGTTCGGTCAGGCGAATCAGCCGTCCGGAAACCTCGGCGGCGGCGGAATGTCGGAAAGCGCCAACAATCGCCGCCTGGAACTCCAGCTCCGCTTCACGTTTTAAAGTGGGGCAGGTTAGCAACCTGTGGGCCGCTTTCCAAGCGGCCCTATTCGGATTTGTGTACACCAAAGCGAGGGCCAGAACCGCTTCGCGCCACAGGTGCCGAAAGGCATTTACAGCATCAGTCACGACCTTAACTGATCACACGCGACGCCCTCGGCAAACAAGGCCAACTCTTTTCGCCATGGGTCGGCGTCTCTTGGTGTTTGTTCGCGTACAAAAACGTATGTAGCGCTTCTGAACTTGCTATACGCGATCTCAGGTACGTGAAAGCGATTGCGATGCGTAGGTGGAATAGTAAATGCTTTACGAGTCGATAAGAAGTATAAGAATTTCCCATACTTACGCGATATAGGCATATTAGCTTCATAGTTATATTCGGGGCGTTCTTTGCCCTCCGCTTCGAAAGTGGCCTCTTCGTACCAGCCAACGGGTCGATATAAACCCATCACTCTCGCGCGTGACGAAGACTACAAGCCAGCTACCAGGTCTCGTCGGAGCGCGTCTCGGAATGCTTCCGTAGAAAAGTCCGTCCGCTGTTCTTCGAAAATTAAAACGTTCAAAGTTGTCTCCAACTTCATTCGCATCGGTGAAGCTGACGTCCAGATCTTCTCCTTGATAATGAGTTCCGCTGTTCACCTTTGCGATGACAATGAGCTCAAACATGGACGATAGCGACTCCTTTCCATTTCACACCGCAAACGCCAGGATTCAAACGGCCTTGGGGGCATAACGTTCTCGCCTTTGCGACCACGACGGCCGACGCCCTATGATTCAAAATGACACCTCCATGATAATCTCCGAAGCCTGACTGAGGCGAACAGTCCACTGTGTGATCTTGGGTGGGTGTCTCACGTCCTGCTCTAATGGAAGTAACGTGTCCATAGACGAACAACTGCGGTACCTCAAGAAAGGCCTCTCAGAACTCATCCGCGAAGAGGAACTCCGCGCGCGCTTAGTCCACTCCGAAAAAACGGGCCGCCCGCTCTGCGTGAAAGCCGGGTTTGACCCCACCGCGCCCGATCTTCACCTGGGCCACACCGTGCTTCTGCGCAAGATGAAGCACTTTCAGGACCTGGGCCATCGCGTGGTGTTCTTGATCGGCGACATGACCGGCCTCATCGGCGATCCCACCGGCCGCAACGTCACGCGCCCTCCCATGACGCGCGCCGAGCTCGACGCCAACGCGGAAACCTACAAGGCGCAAGTATTCAAGATTCTCGATCCTGAGAAGACCGAGATACGTTTCAACAGCGAGTGGCTGGAGCCGCTGCGTTTTGAGGATGTCGTGCGCCTCTGCTCGCACTACACCGTCGCCCGCATCCTGGAGCGCGACGATTTCACCAAGCGCTACAAGGAGGGCATTCCGATCTCGGTGCATGAGTTGCTCTATCCGCTGACGCAGGCGTACGATTCGGTGGCGCTGCAATGCGACGTCGAAATGGGAGGCACGGATCAGAAATTCAATCTGCTGGTGGGGCGCGAGCTGCAGCGGGATTACGGGCAAGCGCCCCAAATCGTCGCCACCGCGCCGCTGCTGGAGGGCACCGACGGCATCGAGAAGATGTCAAAATCCAAGGGCAATTTCATCGGGATCACCGAACCGCCCAAGGACATGTATCGCAAGGTGATGGGCATCTCCGACACGCTTATGTGGCGGTATTGGGAGCTGCTGACGGATCACAGCCTGGTAGAAATCGCGGCGATGAAACGCGAAGAGCCGATGCCGGTGAAGATGCGCCTGGCGCGCGAGATCGTCACGGATTTTCACTCAGCCGACGCCGCACGCCGTGCCGAAGAGGACTTCAATCGCGAAGTGCGCCAGCACGAAGTGCCGGCCGACATCGAGACCGTCCAGTTTCCGCTCGATGCCGGGTCGAACCTACCTAGAATCCTACTAGGAACCGGAATGGTCGAATCCCGGACGGACGCTGAACGCAAGATTAAAGCCGGGGCCGTGGAGATCGACGGCGAACGCTACACCGAGTTTTCATTTCCGGTGAAGAAGACCATTGTGGTTCGGGTGGGGAAAAAGTGGAAGCGGATAGAGGTCTGAATGCTCGCGCTGCCCGACAATCTAAGCCTCAGCGTCAGCGCGCTTCGCACGCATAAGCTGCGCGCGGTGCTGACTATTGTCGGGCTCACCATGGGCGTGGCCACCTTGATCACCGTGATGACGCTGGTTCAAGGGGCAAATCTCTACGTCGAGCAGAAGGTAGCGCGGCTAGGGACGGACGTTTTTCAGATCGCCAAAACGCCATTCGTGGTCACGGATTTCAACATGATCATCAAGGCGCTGAAGTATAAGAAGGTCAACATCGACGATGTGCGCGCGCTGCAAGAGGGCTGCGGCGATTGCGCGCACGTGGGCGCCACCATTACGGGAGCGGCGCGCATCCAGTTTCGCGACAAGGAATTGACCGACGCCAACCTGCTGGGCTACACGCCCAACATGTCCGAAATCGATACGCGCGATATCGCGCAAGGGCGCTACTTCACCGAAGTCGAGAACCAGCGCGCGAGTCCGGTGTGCCTGGTGGGCGACGATGTGGTGCAGCGCCTGTTCGGAGGCGTCAACGTTGTGGGACAATTGGCGCGCGTGGACGGCGAGGAGTTCACCGTCATCGGTACCTTTGAGCGCCTGGGATCGGTGCTCGGTCAGGACCAGGACAACTTCGCCATCGTGCCCATGAACACCTATCTGCGGATGCGCGGCACGCGATCTAGCATCACCATCAACGTCAAGACTCCGCCCGGTCCGCCGTTCCAGGCGGCCCAGGACGAAGCTCGCCTGGTGATGCGCGCGCGGCGGCATCTGTCGCCGCAGGCCGAGGACGACTTCTTCATCGGGACCAAGGACAGCTACATCGCACTGTGGCAGAGCATCAGCTCAGCGTTTTTCGCGGTGTTCATCATGGTTAGCTCCATTTCAGCCGTCGTGGGCGGAATCGTGATCATGAACGTGATGCTGGTTAGCGTGACGGAGCGCACCAAGGAGATTGGTATCCGGCGCGCGATGGGGGCGACGCAGCAGGATATTCTGCGTCAGTTTCTGGCCGAGAGCGTGCTGCAGTGCCTGATCGGAGGCGCCGTCGGGATCAGCGGCGGATTCCTGGTGGCGCTGGCGCTGCGTACCTTCACATCGTTTCCCGCATCCGTTCAAACCTGGGTGGCCGTGCTGGGGCTGGTTCTCAGTTCCATCATTGGGCTCTTCTTTGGAATTTATCCGGCCACTCGAGCGGCGAAACTGGACCCGGTTGTCGCGCTGAGGGGCGACTAGCGATGACGCGGCATGAGGTGGTGGAGAACGTCTTCGTCGCCATGGAGACGCTGCGCGGTCATAAGGTGCGCAGCTCGCTCACAATTCTGGGAATCGTAATCGGCGTTACCTCGGTGATTTCGGTTGCGTCGATTATCGAAGGCTTGAACCGCTTCGTGCAGGAGCGCGTGGATTCGCTCGGCTCGCGCACTTATTTCATTTCGCGGTTGCCTCCGGGGTCTGATCCAAATCGCCTCCCATTGAAGATTCGCGTCCGAAAATATCTCGACTATTCGGACGCGCCGTACCTGCGCGAGACTTGTCCGGATCTCGCCACGGCTACCACGTTCGGGACGCGCGCGTTCTTCTTCGGGCAGTCCAACGTGATCTCCTATGAGGGCCAGCGCGTGGAGCGTGTCTTCCTGCGCGGTACCGAACCCGAGTTTTCCGCCGCGATCCCCGCCTTCAGCGTCGCCGAGGGGCGTTACATTTCACGCTTTGACCAGGAACATTCGCGGCCCGTGGTGGTGCTGGGAACCGATATCGCGGATTCGCTGTTTCCGCACCTGGACCCGCTGGGCAAGATAGTGCGCATCAACGGCAGCCTGTACGAAGTGATCGGGATCTTCCAGCATGATTCGGGTCTGAACCTGGGAGCGGGCGTGAATCAGTTCGCGGTGATTCCGCTGAGCGATTTCCACAAGAATTACCCGGACTCGAAGGAGCTGGCCATCGCCTTCACGGTGCAGCCTGGCAGCGACGTGGATAAGGCCAAGGATGAGGTGGTGGAGGCGCTGCGGCGCCGGAGGCACGTGCCATACGGCGCGCCTGACGATTTCGATTTGATCTCCCCGGACTTTCTCAGCGCGCTCTGGAACCAGCTCACCGGCGCGCTGGTGGTGCTGACCGGAATCATCAGCTCGGTGGGGCTGATAGTCGGCGGAATCGGGGTGATGAATATCATGCTGATCTCGGTGACCGAGCGCACCAGCGAAATCGGCGTGCGCAAGGCCATTGGAGCGCGCAAGTCCGACATCCGGGTGCAGTTCCTGATGGAAGCCATGCTGCTGACCTGTACGGGTGGGATAATTGGCGTAGCGCTGGGCTGGTTGATTGCGTTCGTGGTGCGGCACACGCTGCCTTCGGTGCCCGCCACGTTGTCGATGTTGTGGGTTTGCCTGGGCGTGGGCATATCGCTGGCAGTGGGTCTGTTTTTCGGCTACTATCCGGCTAATCGAGCCGCCAACCTGGATCCTATCGTGTGTCTTCGCTATGAATAGAAAACCGTACGTCTGGAAATTGAAAGAGCGCTCGCTGCTGCTGGGCGAACGGACCTTGATCATGGGCGTGCTGAACGTGACCCCGGACTCGTTCTCCGATGGCGGCAAGTACGACGATCCCGACCGGGCATTCGCGCGCGCCGTGCAGCTGGAAGAGGACGGCGCGGACATTCTGGATGTGGGCGCGGAGTCGACGCGGCCGGGATCGCAGCGGATCTCGGAGGCTGAAGAACTGCGGCGGCTGATCCCCGTCTTGAAACGCCTGCGCGGGAAGCTCAGTATTCCGATTTCAGTGGATACGTACAAGTCGGCGGTGGCGAAGAATGCGCTCGAAACCGGCGCCGAGATTATCAATGAGCCTTCCAGTCTGACTTGGGATCCGGAAGTGGCGCGCGTTTCGGCGCAGTTCGACGCCGGGCTGATCCTCAATCACATGCGCGGCACGCCCGAGACCTGGAGCAAGCTGCCCCCGATGAAAGACGTGATCAACGGCATCGGCTCTGATCTGGGGGCCTGCGTGCACCGGGCGGTCCGCATGCTGGTGGACAAGTCGCGGATCGTGATCGATCCCGGGATCGGATTCGGGAAACGCAAGGAGCAGAACGCCGAGATTCTGGCCCGCCTGCCCGAACTTGCGCGCCTGGACTTGCCGCTTTTAGTAGGTCCCTCGAGGAAGTCGTTTTTGCCGCCCGCCGAGCAGGACGGTCCGGACTATGCGACCGCCGCCGCGGTAACAGCCGCGATCCTTGGGGGTGCGCATATTGTGCGGGTACACGATGTGGCCGGCATGAAGATCGCGATTCAAGTCGCGGACCAAATCCTGACCGGGGGTACCGTGGATATTCCCGAGGCGCCCGAGCGCCCAGCCCAGCCCGAGCCGAGGAGACCGAGGCAATCGTTTCCGCAGCCGAAAAGAAACGGCTAACGGCTAACACCTAACGGTGGCACATGCTTTAGCTTGTGCGTCCTTCATCCAACACACGCGCGATCGCCCGCACCGCCCTCTCCAAATCCCCCTCCGACGTCCGCCAATTACTCACGCTCACGCGCATCGCCCGCATTCCCCGCCACGTGGTGCCTCCGAAGAACGCCTCGCCGGTCGCCATCACAGCTGCGATCACTTCGTCGGTTCTCCGGTCGTCCGTGAATCGCACAAGACCTTGATTGATTACGGGCGTCCATAACACTTCCGCGCCGGGAAGCGCGCCGATGCGCGTCACCAGGGCATGCGCGTGCGCGCAGCAGCGCTCCACCAGATCGGCGATTCCCTGGCGCCCCAGCTCGCGCAACGCCGCGTAAGTCGGAAACCCCCTCGCGCGCCGTGACCACTCCGGGTTCCAGTCCATCTGATCCCGCGCCTGATCGTCATGCGTCAGGTAAGGCGCGCGGTGGGACATCGAAGCCCGATGCGACTCGGCATCCGCGACAAAAGCGTAACCGCAATCGTAGGGAACGTTGAGCCACTTGTGTCCGTCGGTAGCCCAGGAATCGGCTTGACCAACGCCTTCGAGCAAGTGCCGGTAGCGAGGGCTCACGGCGGCCCAGAGTCCGATCGCCCCATCGACGTGGACCCACGCGGGATGCCGCCGCGCCACAGGAATAATAGCTTTGAAGCGGTCAAACGCGCCGATGTTCACATCGCCGGCCTGCAGCAGGACAATCGTGGGAGCCGCTGGATCAGCCACGAAAGCCTGCTCCAAAGCATCCACTCGCATTCGCCCTTCGGCATCGGTGGGAAGCTCAACCACTTGTTGACGGCCCAGTCCCAGCAGGCGGATGGCGCGATCAACCGAGCCGTGTCCTTCTCGAGTAGTGATCAGCCGGATGTGCGGAGCGCCATATAAACCTTTGAGCGCGACGTCCCAGCCGCGGCGGGCGAGCAGGGCATACCGTGCCGCAGCAAGGCACGTGACGTGCGCCATCTGGCAACCCGTGACCAGGGCGAAACTGGCTTGGCTTGGCAGGCCCAGAAGGTCCTTGATCCAAGCGCCCGCCGCTTCCTCCACTACGGCGGCCGCGGGTCCCGAGGCGTAGAGTCCGGCGTTCTGGTCCCAGGCAGCGGTAAGCCAGTCGGCGGCGAGTGCGGCGGGAAGCGCACCCCCCACCACCCAGGCGTAGAACCGGCCGCCGGCGGATCCAATGATGCCGCCTTCCACGTCGCGAGCCAGATCGGCGATCACTTGCGCGGCGCCGACTCCTTCATCGGCAAGCGGCCGTCCCAGGCGGGCTCGCAAAGTGGCGAGGCTCGCGGTGGCGCCAACCGGCGTAGAATCCAAATTGTCGAGATGCGCGAGCGAGTGTTCGAGTGCCGCTCCGAGAGTGGTGCGAAACGTGTCGTCGGCCATAGTTTTATGGCGGAGAGAGTGGGATTCGAACCCACGTTAGAGTTTCCCCTAAACACGCTTTCCAAGCGTGCGCCTTCAACCACTCGGCCATCTCTCCGGGATGCCGGCGCGGGCGCGCCAGTACTGAGTTTAACATGTACCACCCGCATCCCAACAGAGCCGCGACCAAGGGGAGCGGAAACGTCTCCTGCAAGATCGACAAGGGCTTCGATGACAGAATTAGACTCCCGCTTCCTTCGGGCGCGGCTCCGTAGGAGGCTGGGCGGGTCAGCTGTCCGCCGGCCGGCCGTTTTACTCCCACCTCAGCGCCAGGATCGGATCGACGCGCGTCGCGCGCCTTGCCGGAACGTAGCCCGCCATCAACGCCACAAATGCGATGCCTAGTGTCGCCAGCACGATCGAAAGCGGATCATTCGGCTCAATGCCGTAGAGCTGCGTCTCCACCAGCCGCGTCAGCCCGTACGCCACCGGAAGCCCGATGCCAATCCCCACGGCCACCAGCACCAGCACTTCCCTCATCACCAGCCAGATCACGTGTCCCCCCGCCGCGCCCAGTGCCATGCGGATTCCGATCTCGCGCGTTCGCCGCGCCACCGTGTAGGCCATCACGCCATATAGCCCGATCGCCGCCAGCAGCGTGGCAAGCAATCCGAACGCGCTCGACAGGCTAGCCACCAGACGCTCGGTCACAAGGGAATTTTCCAGCTGCTTCTCCAGGGTCTTCATGCGGTACACAGGCAGGTTGGCGTCCAGGCCGCTCACAGTGCGGTTAACGACGGAGAATATCTGTTCCGGTTCCCGCGCCGTGCGGATATAGGCGGACATGCCGTTAACGAAATTTACCTGAGTATAGGGGACGAACACCTCCAGGGGCATTTCATCACGCATGCTTTCGTATTTGGAATCGCGCACGATGCCGATCACTTCGATATCCAGCTTGGTCCCCGGATCGCCCCCCATGCCGATATGACGCCCGATGGCGTTGCCGTCCGCGAAATACTTACGGGAGAACTTCTCATTAATAATGGCCACCTTGGGAGCGCCGTCGCCGTCGGTGGTCCGGAAATCGCGCCCGTTCAGGATGGGGACGTCCAGAGTCTTGAAGTAGCCCGGGGAGATGTAGTTCATATGCGGATCGATCCACTCGCCCGGTTTGGCCGTGTAGGATTCCACCGATACCCAGTTGTCCCACTCGTTGTTTTCAAGAATCGGAACCACAGCCAGGCTCGACGCTTCCACGCCCGGCAGAGCATCCATGCTCTCCTTTAATTGCCGGTAGAATTGCAGACTGCGCTCCTTCTTGTAACCGTTGAGCGTTGGATCCACCGCGAACGTAAGCAGGTTCTTGGTGCGAAAACCTGGGTCGAGATCGCGCAAGTTCTGGAGACTGCGGATAAACAGTCCCGCGCCGATCAGCAGCAGCAGCGACAGCGTCACCTGCGCCGCCACCAGGGCCTTGCGGAGTCCCACCGACGTGCCGCCCGCCACCGCTCCCGCCTGATCCTTTAAAGTAGGCGCCAGGTTGGGACGCGTGGATTGCAGTGCCGGGACCAGTCCGAAAATGACGCCCGTAAGCAGCGAGATTCCCAGGTTGAAGGCCAGAATGCGCCAGTCGGGCGTGGTGGAAATGGTGAGTGGCGTGGTCCCCTTCGGAAGAAATCCCACCAGCGTGTGGTCGATCCACATGGCCAGCACCAGCCCCGTCAGTCCGCCGGTCACGGCCAGCAGCAAGCTCTCCACCAGCAGCTGCGAAACGATCCTCCATCGGCTCGCTCCCAATGCGAGTCGCACTGCAATCTCCTTCTGCCGCGCGGTGGCGCGCGCGATCAGAAGATTCGCGACATTCGCGCACGCGATCAGCAGCACCAGCGCGACAATCGCCATCAGTACCAGAAGAGGATTCGAGAATTGCTGCCGCAGCGATGACCGTCCCTTGGACGCCGGCAGCAGTTCAATCCACATTTTGAGAAAGTTCTGCCGCGTCAATGGGGCCGCTTTGGCGAATTCCTTCTGCTGCACTTCCATTTCGAGGTATTGATGAAACAGCGGCTGCAGACCGGCATTGGCCTGCTGCATGGTTACCCCGGGTTTCAGGCGTCCGAATACGTTCAACCAGCGAAAACGGCGAGCTTCCAGGCGCGGGTTGCCCTGACTGATCTCGGCGTTCATCAGGACCGGAATGCGCACCTGAGGCGCATAGCCGGGATCGGTTCCGTCAAAGCCAGCCTGGCTGACGCCCACCACCGTAAACGGGTAGCCATTGATCTGCAGCCGCTTGCCGATAATCCCGGGATCGCCGGCGAAGCGGGTCTGCCAGAAGCGATAACTGAGCACCGCGAAAGGATGGCCGCCCCGAGTCTTGTCGTCCTCGGGCGAAAGGACCCTGCCCAGCGCGGGCCCGACTCCCAGCACATTGAAATAGGTGCCGGAAACGAGTTCTCCCGACACCCGCTCGGTCTTGCCTTCATAGCCCAGGCTCAGGGCTGTGTCCCAGCGGCAGAACATTCCACTGAAGACCTGGTTCTGGTCGCGGAAGTCCACATACATGGGATAAGAGATCTTGTACATCCCATTGTTGCCCCCGTAATGCTCGCCGCGGCCCCACAGTGTCACAAGCTGCTGCGGATCCTTCACCGGAAGCAAACGCAGCAGCACCTGATCCACCAGCGTGAAAATCGCCGTGTTGGCGCCGATCCCCAGCGCCAATGAGAGCACGGCGACCGCCACGAAAACCGGAGCCTTCCTGAATGTACGAAGAGCGTAACGAAAGTCCTGCGCCAGGTTCATGGTGGGTATACCGTCCCAGAAGTAGAACGTTACAAGAGCGCCCCGGTTAGTCTGCAGCGGTGCGGCAGGCGGTTTCGCCTGCCAGAGGCCGATTGCTAATCCCAGGATCTCCCCCGACACGACGGTACGTTCCTCTCCTGCTACTTCGGGCGCGGCTCCGAAACCAGTTGCGTCGCCGCCCGACCATAGTGCCCCTTTCGGAGCCGCGCGCGTCAGCAAGCGTACGTCAAGCAAGAGCCGTAATGAAGCATCCGTCGTACCCCTCCGAACCAGTGTCTTGACATTGTCTGGCAACATCGCTAATCTGTGAGAGTCATGCCCCTGCGCACCGTTCGTAGCGAGAAGCTCGACCTGCGGCTGACTCCCGACGCCAAAATGGCCCTGCAGGCGGCCGCCGCCGCCTCACGCTGTTCGGTCAGCGAGTTTGTCTTGGAAAGTGCCTTGGCGCGTGCCGATGAAGCGCTTGCCGATCGACGCACCTTTGGTCTGAACTCTCGTCAATGGAAGGCATTCCTGACCGCGCTCGACGCACCTCCACGCCCGTTGCCCCGCTTAAAGCGGCTCCTGAACGAACCTGGTTTCTTTGACCGGTGAGCGATACACGGCGCGTCGAGAAGCTCCGGCGGCATCACGCGGTTGAGGCTTTCGATTGTGGCCGTCCGCAGCTAAACCAATATCTGCAGCGCTACGCGTGGCAGAATCAGCAGGCGGGCGCCGCGCAAACTTACGTGGGTGTTGCAGAGGATGCCATTGTTGGCTTTCACACGCTCGCCGCGGGACAGGTAGAGTACGACGACTCGCAGGAGCGCTTGACAAAGGGTCTGGCGAGGCACCCCGTACCGATCATTTTGCTGGCGCGTTTGGCTGTTGACCTGCGTTGGCAAGGCCAGGGCGTCGGCAAGGCGCTGCTGAGAGATGCCATGCAGCGTACATTACAGGCTGCGGATATTGCAGGAATCCGTGCCTTTGCGGTGCATGCAAAGGACGAAGCGGCTAAGAGATTCTACCAGCACTTCGAGTTTGTTCCGTCGCCGACGGACGCGATGCACCTCTTTGTTCTCCTGAAGGATCTGCAGCGGCTGATCGGTGGTCGCTAAATAGGAGAGCCGGCCAGGAGTTCGCGTTACGCCAGATCGAATTTCTCGTGGTGGATGGTCAAATCTCCGCGCACCAGCACCGGCCGGTGCAGGATTTCCTCGAGTTCCTCAAGATAGCGATTCTGATTGGACTTCAACGTCTTCGCCACCTCTGGATGGACTCGCAGCACTACTTCCTTGCCGTCGATGGCGGCTGCGAGTTTGTGAGCTTCCTGCAGGATATCGCCCACGATGGTCTGGACGCTCTTCACGTACCCGGCGCCCTCGCAATACGGACACGGCGAGCACAGTGCGCGCTCCAGGCTCTGCTTCACCCGCTTGCGCGTGATGGCTACCAGCCCGAAATCGTTGAACTGCAGAATCTTGTTCGGCGCCTTATCGTCGCGCATGGCCTCTTCCAGCGCCTGCATCACCTTTTGGCGATTCTTGCGCTCGTCCATGTCGATGAAATCCACTACGATGATTCCGCCCAGATCGCGCAGGCGCACTTGCCGCACAATCTCCTTGACCGCTTCGGTGTTGGTCTTGACGATGGTGTCTTCCAGGCGATTCGATTTGCCGACATACTTGCCGGTGTTCACGTCAATCGCCACCAGCGCCTCAGTCTGATTGATCACAATATAGCCGCCCGACTTGAGCCACACCTTCGGCCGCAGCGCCTTCTCCAGCTCGGCGGTGATATTAAACGCGTCGAAGATCGGCGCCGCCCGCGTGTACAGCTTGACGCGCGAAACCAGCGCGGGCTGGAAGCGCTGGATGAAGCTGAGAATACTTTCGTAGGCCAGTTCGCTGTCTACCCACACGGCCTTGAAGCTTTCCGTTACCTGATCCCGTAGAATGCGCTGGACGATGTCCAGATCGTGGTGCAGCAGCAGCGGCGCGGGGCGCTTCTCGGCTTTCTGGCGGATGTCGAGCCACAGTTTATACAGGAAGTTCATGTCCGCGGCGATCTCTTCCTCGGTGTGCCCTTCGCCCGCGGTTCGAACAATAAAGCCGCCGGTCATGCCGGCGTGGTGGGTCTGCAGTATCCGTTTTAGCCGCAGGCGCTCTTCATCGCTGGGGATCTTGCGCGAGACGCCCATGTGATCCACCGTCGGCATGTACACCACGTAGCGGCCCGGCAGCGCGATGTGCGACGTGATGCGCGCACCCTTCTGGCCGAGCGGTTCCTTGGCGATCTGAACAATAATTTCCTGGCCCTCTTTGAGCAGCTCGGAAATGGATGGCAGCGGCGGACGTTCGGCGCGTTCGGGCCTGCCGCCGGTGCGCGGGGCTTCGGGGGGCGTGGCGGGAGCAGGTTCGGGCACGCTGGGCGCGGCTTCCTGAAGGCGCTCGGTTTCTGCTGCCGGCGCGCCGTTCGCTTTGATCTCGGGCTTGCCTTCCCCTCCACGCATGCGGCGGCGCATGCGCCGGGTCAGGCGCTGCATATAGCGTCCACCCTGTTCGCGGACATTCGCGCTCTGACGCTCAGGTGATTCCGGGGGGGCTACGCTCTCGGCGGCCGGAAGGGCTCCTTCTTCTTCTTCGATAGCCTCTTCTGCCAGCGACAATTCCTCGTGCTGTTCTTCCGAGGGCTCGCGTGAAGCGGCATGCGCTCCGGCCAGAATTTCATCCGCCACCGGATGTCCGGAAGCGGGTTCCACCACTTCTTCCTGGCCGGCGGCGACAATGGTGACCTCCGAAGTTTCCGGTATGGGGTTCTCGATGTGGGCGTCTTCAGTTTCCGCGAAGGTGGCGGCTTCGGCGGCATCGGCATCCGCTTCGGCGGCCGAGAGGCCCGCCATGTCGGGTTGATGGAGCTCTTGTATTTCGCGCTCCTCGGCTTCATCGAGCGGCGGCACGTTCATGCCTCGGTACTTGGCCAGCGACTCGCCCGGCAGCACTGAGAAGTCGGTCTCCTCCGCGGGCCCGGCTGGATCGCGCACGGCCTCGACATAGGAGCGCACCGGCACGGCCGCGGGCGCTTCATGCCGCGGCGGGCCTTGTTCGGAGGCATACTTCGACTCCGGGAATCCGTGTCCGCGATTTCTGCGGCGGCGTCCGCGGCGTCCGCGGTCGTCGCGCTCCCCGCCCTCGGGACGGCGAAACGCACGGGGCGCCTGAGCCGGCTGTTCGACGCCGGCGGGATCGGCGCCTTCAACCGAAGCGGGTACATCGGCTTCGGTGGCGACGGCCGGTTCCACAGGCGCGCTCTCCACTGGACG
>JALYHQ010000205.1 GCA_030776455.1 Acidobacteriota bacterium
GGCCAGGGGGCCCGCCCCACATCGATACACTAGGTAAGTGAGCGCACTGGCCAACAAGCACGACCTTCTTCAGGTCGAGCTAGACAAGTGGGACCGTGATTTTCGTTTCCTGCTCGGCTGCTTTCGCGACGTGCTCGCCAGCATTCATGAACGGGAACTGGCCGCGCTGGTGGAAGAAGCTTTCACTACCCCGCCAGCCGACGGGCAGCGGATGCCGCCTCGCGGCGCACAGGCGCTCTCGGTGGTCTTCCAGCTGCTCAACATGGCCGAGGAGAACACCGCCAACCAGATCCGCCGCATGCGGGAGACCGTGCAAGGTCCCGCGAGTGAAGCGGGCACCTGGCCTTATCAGCTGCAGCTTCTGCAGAAAGCCGCATTCAGCGGCGACGATGTGCGCCGCGTCTTACCCAGTATTCATGTACAGCCGGTGCTCACCGCGCATCCCACCGAAGCGAAACGCGCCTCGGTGCTGGACCGTCATCGCGAGCTGTACCTGCTGCTGGTGGAACGCGAGAATCCGGTGCGCAGTCCCATGGAGCAGGAATGGCTGCGGCATCGCGTGGAAGCGGGCCTGGAGCGGCTCTGGCGCACCGGCGAGATTCTTCTGGAACGCCCCGATGTCGAATCGGAAGTCCGCAACACGCTGCACTATCTCACCAGCGTGTTTCCCACCGTGCTCCAGCTGCTCACGGAGCGCTTCCGGCAGTCCTGGGCGTGGGCGTTTCCCGGAACTGAGCCGCCGCCCGAACCGCGCTTGACGTTCGGAAGCTGGGTGGGCGGCGACCGCGATGGCCATCCCTTCGTCACCACCGAAGTAACTCGAGGCTCGCTGGAGACATTGCGGACCGGCGCGATGGGCGTCCTGCGCCAGCAACTCGAGACGCTCGCCGGCCGTTTGAGCCTCGCCGATATTCTTCAGACTCCTCCAAAAACTCTCACTGACCGCATCAGCAGTTACGCCGCCGCGCTGGGCGAAACTCCGCGCCCTCCCGGCGAGCCCTGGCGCCAGTTCGTGAACCTCATGCTGGCGCACCTTCCTTCGTGGTCGCGCGCCGAGGAACTGGAAGACGACTTGCGCCTGCTGGCGGCGTCGCTCGACGACGTAGGCGCCAGCCGCATCGCACTGGCCGAGGTGGCGCCCGTTCTGCGAATCGCTTTGGCCTTCGGTTTTCATCTGGCCGCCCTCGATATCCGGCAGAACAGCGCGTACCACGGCACGGCCATTGCGCAGCTTCTAACCATCGCGGGCCTTGACGATACCGCCTATCCCGAGTGGAGTGAGGAACAGAAGCGCAAATTCCTGCAGCGCGAGCTGGCGTCTCCGCGCCCGTTCGCGGTGGCCAGCACCGAGCTTCCGCCCGAGGCCGGAGGCATCGTCGGTGTTCTGCGGCTGGTGCGGGAGTGGACCGAACGCCATGGCCATCGCGGCATCGGGTCGTTCATCGTCAGCATGACTCACAACGCGTCCGACTTGCTGAACGTCTTCCTGCTGGCACGCGAAGCCGGACTGGTTCGCGGCACGCCAGAAGGCCTGGTTTCGGAAATCGCGGTCACGCCGCTGTTTGAGACCATTGAGGATCTGGAAAGCAGCGGTCGCGTCCTCGCCGATTTTCTGGCGCACCCGATGACCATGCGGACGTTGCACCACCTCGCGGCCCGCGACGGGCGCACCGTTCCTATGCAGGAGGTGATGCTGGGATATAGCGACAGCAACAAGGATGGAGGCATTCTGGCCAGCCACTGGTTTCTGCGCAAGGCTCAGATCCGCCTGGCCGCCGTTGCTCGCGACGCGGGTGTGGAACTGCGCTTTTTCCACGGCCGCGGCGGCACCATCGGACGCGGCGCGGGACCCACGCATGTCTTTCTGGAGTCATTCGCTCCGGGCACGCTGCAAGGCGAAATGCGCGTCACCGAGCAGGGCGAAGTCATCTCGCAAAAGTACGCGAATCGCGTAACCGCCGCTCATCATCTGGAGCGCATGCTGGCCGGAGTGACACGCTGGACGATGGTGCAGCAGCGCCAGCCCGAGCATACGCCGCACGCCGCTGAGAGCCTGTTCGAATCCGCCGCCATCGCCAGCCGCGACGCCTACCGGAAACTGATCCAGACTGAGGGCTTTGTCGACTTCTTCTCCCAGGCCACTCCGATTGACGCGATTGAATCCAGCCGGATCGGGTCGCGTCCCGCGCGCCGCACCGGCGCTCGAACGCTGAAGGACCTGCGCGCCATTCCCTGGGTCTTCAGCTGGAGCCAGGCCCGCTTCAACGTTCCCGGCTGGTATGGCGTCGGGAGCGCCTTCGCGCGCGTTCGCAATGGCGATCCCGCTGGCTGGCGCGCGCTATGTCATGCCTCCCGCGACTGGGCCTTTCTGGCGTACCTGTTGCACAACGTCGAGTTCAGCGTGGAAGCCGCCGATCGGGGGCTCATGCGCGAGTACGCCGCGCTGGTGGAAGACGAATCCGTGCGAGAGCGCGTGATGGCTTTGATCCTGGCCGAACACCAGCTGACGCGTGACATCCTGTGTGAGTTGTTCGGCGGGGAAAGTCACGCCCGGCGCCCGCGCATGGTGAAAGCGATTGCCATCCGCCGCGATGCGCTGCTGCGTTTGCATCGCGAGCAGATCGCCTTGCTGCGCGAGTGGCGTCAGGCGCCCGAGGACGACAACACGCTGCAGTCGCTGCTGGTAACCGTAAACGCGATCGCCGGCGGTCTGAAAACCACGGGTTAATTTATTGCGGAGGCGGCGCGGTGGATGGCGGCGCCGGCTTGCCGTCAATCGTGTTGGGCTCCATGAGCTCGATCCGGGTTCCGTCGGGATCGTATAGATTCACTTGACGCTTGCGATTAACGCCGGTGTGAATCTCCAGCTTCCGCGCATACCCCTTGCGAGCCGGGCGCGATTCCAGCACGGCCACCGCCTTATCTACGTCCGGAACCATCAGGCAAACGTGGCTCATGGTCCCGCGGCGTGCGGCGGTGGGCGGCTCCCGGTACAGCATGAATTCGAGATAGTCCTGCCCGTCCGGAACCCGCATGTTCACCCAGCTCAGGTCCTGGCTGCCGGCGGAGCTCCCGCGCCAGAATTCCTGAAATCCGAGCATGTCGCGATAGAATTTCATCGCGCGTTCCAGCGGTCCCACGATGATGCCGGCATGCAGCAGACGGTCTGAGATGCGCGTGGCCGGCTGGAACTTGCCCGCCTCTCGGGCGGTCCAGCTATCGGGCTGGTACTCCACTATCTCGACGATATGGCCGTCGGGGTCCTTAATTGTAAAATTTTTGTTACCGGTTCTTCCCTTCCCTACTTTGTCCGCGCTTCCTTCGGGCGCGGCTCTATCGCCCCTTTCTGAGCCGCGCGCGTCAGCAAGCGTACGCGAAGCGGGGGGCGTGGAGGAAGTGGATTTCGTTGCGCTTCCTTCGGGCGCGGCTCTGAAAGCAGTGACGGGCTCTCGCGCGCTAGCAATCGTCGCCACTCCCTGAGCGGCAAGATAAGCTCGCAGCTGCTCGGCATTGTCGGTGGACAGCGCGATATGGTTGAGCTGGCCGTCATCCTTGGGACTCTCGGCGAACAGCTCCAGGTACTGCCGGTCATTAATCTTGATAAACGCGATACGATCCGTGCCGTCGTCGCGTTTCAGACCGAAAGGCTCGTCGAATCCCAGGAAATCCTTATAAAACGCGCGCGCCTTGTTCAGATCGGAAACGAAGAACGCGACGTGCGCCACTCCCAGAATCCGGGGCCGCTTCACCACCGGCTGAGCGAACACTGCCAGCCCGGCGAGGACCATAGCAATTGGAATTTTCATCAGTGGTATCGTACAACAGTCCAGTTGTCTCAGGCGTCCCAAAATCGCGCGTGTCCGAAATTGGAACGAGCACTTTTTTGCAAACTTTGTTAAGGAAAACCTCACCCGCTCAGAGACCCCGCCGCAAGTGTCCCGTCTAACAAACAAAGCGCGGCACAAACGTTGCGCAGGGGTGAAAGTCTTATGACGGCGAGGCAAGTTCAATCGCGGATCTGGCGTCCCGAGACGGGCGGGCTCACTCTGATCGCGTCGGCGGGCATTACCCAGGCATTTCCCAGACATTGTCACGATCACTTTGTGATCGCGGCCACGGAGAGCGGCGTGGGCGGCAGCATTTCCCGGACTGGTCTGCGGCGGGCGGGGCCGGGATCGCTGATGATTATCCATCCGGGCGAAATTCACACCGGTTACCCGGTATGTCCGCCTGCGTGGAGCTATCGCGCCGTCTATCCCGACGCCGCTTTGTTCCCCGAGATGATCGAAGCGGATGCAGGGAACCCGCGCGCCACGCCTTTTTTCCGCGACACCATCATTGACGATGCGCACCTGGCGGAAGAATTCCTGGGGGCGCACCGCATGCTGGAATCGCCGCATGAGGCGCTCGAAGGCCAGTCTCGCATGCTCGGTTTCCTGGGAACGCTAGCCGCGCGGCACGCCAGCCGCTGGCCCCAGCCTCCGCCCGCGGATGTTCCCTCAGGTCCCCTGGCGCGCGCCCGCGATTACCTGGAGTCCGCCTATCACCAGAACGTCACGCTCGCCGAGATGGCCGGCATCGCAAACCTGAGCGTGTTCCATTTTCTGCGGGCCTTCAACCGGCAGTTCGGACTCACGCCACATGCCTACCTGAATCAGGTGCGCGTACATCAAGCCCGCGAATTGATTTTGCGGGGCGTCCCAATCGCGCGTGCGGCGGTGGATGTCGGCTTCGTAGACCAAAGCCACTTGACGAAGCGATTTAAGCGATTGCTGGGCGTTACGCCAGGTCAGGTGTTGCCGCAGGCAGCCGTGGCCCGCTAGTCCCGATTTCGAACCCTGCATCCCTCAATCGAACGTTAGCGCTGGTTGGGAATTGCTATTCGCAACCGAGTGTTACGTACTTCCAAGGGGCCAAAGTTGGCAGACCACGTGCACAGTCCACGCAAGGCCCCTATGCTGATAACTCGCATTGTTCACGCGTTGCGGATGCTCCGCAAGAATCCAGGTTTCACGCTGCTTGCCATCCTTATCCTAGGTCTCGGCATCGGCGCGAATACCGCGATCTTCAGCCTGGTGGACAGCGTGCTGTTGCGTCCGCTCGCGTATCGCGATTCCAGTCGTCTGGTTATGCTCTGGCAAAGCGTCCCCAGCCGTGGCTTGTCCCAGATCCCCGTTTCACAGGCCGACTTCACGGACTATGCCGCCCGTTCCGCCAGCTTTGAACGGCTGGCGGCCATCTATCTCGACAAAGAAGAGTATGCCGTGACCGGCTCGGGTACGCCCGAACAGGTTCGCGGCATGGCTGTATCCACCAATCTGTTCGCGCTGCTGGGTGTAGCGCCAGGCCTGGGCCGGGACTTCCTCCCTGATGAGGGGCACCCGGGAAATGAGCGAACGGTGATCGTCAGTCACGGCTTCTGGCAGCGCCATTTCGGCGGCGATCCATCGGCGCTCGGCCGCGAGTTGATCGTCGACGGCAACCCCCGCAAGGTTGTCGGCATCATGCCCCGCGGATTCGCGTTTCCTCCGCCGCTCAGCTTCGGCATCGGCAGCGTGCCCGGCGGCCGCGACCTCTGGGTTCCGGTGGTATTGAATACCGCCAATCGCGATTATCATCCTCTGGGCGTTGTCGGCCGCCTTCGCTCCGGAGTTTCCCTCGAGCGGGCCCGAGCGGAAGTCTCGGCCATTGCCTCGGCACTCGCCGCCGAGTACGCCCGAACCAATAACGGCCTGGGCACCAGCGTTTCGCCCATGCTGGAGCAAGTAGTGCATGGCGCCCGCCCGGCTCTATTGCTGCTGCTGGCGGGCGTCGGCTGCGTGATGCTGATCGCGTGCGTGAACATCGCCAATCTACTGCTGGCGCGCTCCATCGTCCGACGCAAGGAGCTGGCTGTCCGCGCGGCCCTGGGTGCGAATCGCCGCGAGCTGATCAAGCAGATCTTGTCGGAGAACATGATCCTCGGCCTGCTCGGCGGCGCTGCCGGCGTTCTGCTGGCGGCCTGGGGCGTGGACGTCTTCCGCTCGCTCGCCGATGTCGACATTCCCCGGCTGGCCGAGCTTCACGTGGATTGGCGTATGTTCGCCTTTGGGATGTCGCTCTCGCTGCTAACGGGTCTTCTGACCGGACTGCTGCCCGCCCTCACCGCTTCCCGCATGGACCTGAATGAAGCGCTCAAGGAAGCCGGACGCACTCTGGCCAGCCCTGGTCACAATGGAATCCGCGGCGCGCTGGCGGTCGCCGAAATCGGAATCGCCATCGTACTCCTGGTAGCCGCGGGCTTGCTTATTCGCAGTTTTGACCGCCTGCTGCGCGTCCCTCCTGGCTTCCAGACAGCCAATTTACTCACGCTACAGCTCCGTCTGCCGCAGTCGAGCTATCCGGACACTAAAATCGCCGAATTCGAAACTCAACTTCTGGAACGGATTGCGAAACTACCGGGCGTAGTCTCATCCGCGGCAGTAAATTCCCTGCCGATTACCGGATTCCAGGGCTCCACCTTGTTCCGGATCGAAGGAAGGTTGGCGCCGCACTCCATTTCTCAGAGCCCAATGGGCGGCCAGCGCGTGGTCAGCCCCGCATACTTTCGCACCATGGGTATCCCGCTGAAAGATGGCCGCGAATTTTCCGAATATGACAATTTGCATGCCACCCGCGTGGCCATCGTCAGCCAGTCGATCGCGGACCGCTATTTCTCCGGCGAGAATCCCGTGGGCAGGCGCATCCAACTGGAGAATGCCCAGGGTCCCTGGCTAAACATCGTCGGAGTCGCCGGCGACGTTCACAGTTCCGGCTTATTGGCGGGGCCAGCGCCGGAGTTCTACGTACCTTATACGCAGGATCCGTGGTCCGTAATGGCCGTTGTGATCCGCACCCGCGCCCATCCCGAAGCGCTGGCTTCCCTGGTGCGCGATCAGGTCTGGAGCATTGACCATGACCTTCCGGTGGCTCACATGGCAACCATGGAAGATAATCTCACTGCGTCGCTGGCCGGACGCCGCTTCCAGTTGATCGTGCTGGGCGCGTTCGCGGGCATCGCGCTGGTGCTCGCTCTGGTCGGTATCTATGGTGTTATTTCATATACTGTGAGCCACCGCGCGCATGACATCGCCATTCGCATGGCACTGGGCGCCCGGCCAATCGAAGTGCTGCGAAAGGTCCTGCTGCAAGGGTTGACACTCGCGTGTGCCGGCATCGTGGCCGGTCTGGTGGCTGCCGTGGCCGTGACCCGTTGGATGGAGGGCCTGCTCTTCCAGATCCACCCGGCCGATCCGGCGACACTCGCGGCCGTTTCAGTTGCGGTGCTAATCACTGCGTTGCTGGCCTGCTATCTTCCAGCCCGCCGCGCCACTCGGATCGATCCGGTCGCCGCGCTTCGCGAATAGCCTTACAAGCCCAGTGGTTTTTTCGGAACCCGCTCACTCGGTTTGCGAACTCTAATAATCGCCGACAGAGTCACCAGCAGCAGAATCACCGATAGCACCAGCGTCCCAACTATCCACAGCGGCGACTGCGCGAGCCATTCGCGCCCAACTCGCAGCCACAGCAGCGCGAGGATCCCCAGGCTCAAAACGATGCGCACTATCTTGCGGGGAGACATCCTTGGATTATTATGCCTTTCGCACCAGTTCCAAAAACGCCTTCCCCGCGTGGCTTAGCGCCCGCTTCGCCGGCGACACCAGCCGGATCTTGCGCTCCACCGTCAGTTCCGGCACCCGCACCTCGCTGAGAGTCCCCTGGCGTACTTCCTGCTCCACCACCATCCTCGGCAGGAACGCTACTCCTTCATTCCGCTGCACCATCTTGCGGATCGTCTCCACGGTAGGCATCTCGACGTCCATGTTCAGCGGCACCTTGTGCTGTTGAAACGCCTTCACCACTAGCGCCCGGTACGGCGACAGCACGTTGTGCGCGATGAATGTCTCCCTCCCAAGCTCGGCGATGGACACTTCTTCGCGCTCCGCTAACCGGTGCGCGGGACCCACGATGAATGCCAGGTGATCCGTGAAAATTACGATCGAAACCAATCGCTCATCCTCGGGATCGTAGGTGATCATCCCGAGCTCCAGTTCGCCGTCGATCAATTGCGCGGGAATCCGGCTCGACAGGCTGCGCCGCACCTGCACCTTTACCTTCGGATACTTCTTGCGATACTCTTCGATGTATTTCAAAAGGTAGAGCGCCGTCGATTCATTGGCCCCAATCACCAGCCGCCCCGCAGAGTTGTCCCTTAACTCCGCCAGCGCATTCTCCAGATCGCCCTGGAGATTCTCAAATCGACGTGCGTACTCCAGCACGATTTTGCCGGCGTCGGTAAGCAGCAGATCCTTCCCTGACCGGTCAATCAGCTTCTCTTGAAGATCCGCTTCCAGTTTTTGAATCGCAAGCGAGACCGCCGGCTGCGTCCGCAGCAGCTTCTCAGCAGCGCGGGAAAAACTCTTCTCGGTGGCGACGGTGAGGAAGACCTTGAGCGGGTAGAGCTCCACGATGAGCAAAGTTTATCAAACCCACCCCTGCTATTAATGTTCAATATTTCGGTACGCGTGCTAGAGTTACACCATGCACGAAGATGCAAAAGCGATTGTTACCCGCTGGTTTGAAGAGGTCTGGAATCAGGGCCGGAAGGCAACGATCGATGAATTATTTAGCCATGGCGTGGCCTACGGGCTCGGCGAAAGTGATGTGACGGTTCGCGGACCGGTGGAGTTCAGGGTATTCTTCCACACCATGCGCGCGACATTCTCCGACTTCCGCGTTACCATCGAAGACTCCGTCGCCGAAGGCGGCAAAGTGGGGGTCCGCCTGGTTCTAGAAGGCACACACGACGGCGCCGGAATGGGCGTGCCGCCCACCCACCGTCGTATCCGCGTCGCCGGAATCGTGATCATCCATACCCAGGACGGCAGGCTAACCGTCGGCTGGAACAGCTGGGATCAACTGGGACTCCTCCGGCAGATCGGCGCGCTTCCAGAACCGTCCAGCACTGACCGCTTCCTGACGAAGCCCGAGTAGACGCTAGAGCGACAACGCCAACATAAATTTATCTTATCAGATCATCAGTACTTATTAATTTGCTAAATCTAACTCCCCGACTCATACTGAAGAAGCAGGAGGATTTCTCGCATGCCCGACCGCGTCTACATCTTTGACACCACCCTCCGCGATGGCGAGCAGTCGCCCGGCTGCAGCATGACGGTGCCCGAAAAACTGCGCATGGCCGCCAAACTGGTCGAGCTGGGCGTGGACATCATGGAAGCGGGCTTTCCAATCGCTTCCCAAGGCGATTTCGACGCCGTGGATGCCATCAGCCGCGAATTTCCGTGGATCTCGGTAGCCGCCCTCGCGCGGGCCAACACTCCCGACATTGAACGCGCCGCCGCGAGCCTGCGGCACGCCCGCCGGCCACGCATCCACACCTTTATCGCCACCAGCGATATTCACCTCAAGTACAAGCTCAAGAAATCGCGCCAGCAAGTTCTGGATGAAGCGGTAGCAGCCGTCACGCTAGCCCGTTCGTACACTGATGACGTTGAGTTTTCCGCCGAGGACGCCAGCCGCACCGATTGGGATTACCTGGAACAGATTTCGAAGGCCGTGGTCGCCGCCGGCGCCCGCACCGTCAATCTGCCGGACACCACCGGCTATTCTATCCCCGAGGAATACGCCGCGATGATCGGGACCATCGCCCGAGCTCTCGGCGATAGCGCAATCGTCAGCGTACATTGCCATGACGACCTGGGCCTTGCGGTGGCCAACTCCATCGCCGCAGTGCAGGCCGGCGCTCGTCAGATCGAATGCTGCGTCAATGGGATCGGCGAGCGCGCCGGCAATGCCGCCCTCGAAGAGATCGTGATGGCTTTCAAAACTCGCCCGGATCGCCTCCCGTACAAAACCAACATCGTCACCGAGCAGATTTTCTCGGCCAGCCAGCTGCTGAGCCAGACCATCACCTTCGGCCCGCAGCCCAATAAGGCCATTGTCGGCGACAACGCCTTCGCGCACGAAGCCGGCATCCATCAGGACGGCTACCTGAAAGAGAAGACCACTTACGAGATCATCGATCCCCAGAGCGTCGGCGTCCCTGAGGCCAAACTCGTCCTGGGCAAGCACAGCGGCCGCCACGCGCTGAACGATCGCTGCCAGCACCTTGGTTTCAACCTCTCGAAGGACGAGCTGGATCATGTCTACCAGCGCTTCATCGAAATCGCCGACCGCAAGAAGGGCGTTCGCAATGAGGAGATCCTCGGGCTGATCCACGAAGCGGTCGGCCAGGTTGAGCATAGCGCCGCGGCGAATCACTAGGGCTGTGCTGCTCAAGATACTCATACTCCCCGGCGACGGCATCGGGGCTGAAGTAACGCGCGAGGCCGTCAAATCGCTCCAGGCTATTGCGCAGCGGTTCAGTCATCAACTTTCCTTGAGTGAAGGACTGATCGGCGGCGCCGCCATCCACGCCGCCGGCACTCCGCTGCCGCAAGAAACCATCGACCTCGCTCTGGCCGCCGACGCCACGCTTCTGGGCGCCGTAGGCCTGCCCGAGTTCGACACGGCGCCGCCGGAAAAGCGCCCCGAAAAAGGACTGCTCGGCATCCGCAAGGGTCTGGGCGTCTATGCCAACCTTCGGCCAGTGCGCGCCTACAAGTCCCTGCTCGATTCCTCTCCGCTCAAGAACGAGCTGGTGGACGGCGTCGATATGATCATTGTCCGCGAGCTCACTGGCGGCCTGTATTACGGCACGCCGCGCGGCATTGACGAATCCGGCACTTTCGCGGTTAACACCATGACCTACTCGCGCGCGGAGATCGAGCGCGTCACTCGGGTCGCCTTTCGTCTGGCGCAGAGCCGCCGCCACAAAGTCGCCAGCGTCGACAAATCCAACGTGCTGGAGGTGTCTCAGCTGTGGCGCAAAGTGGTGACCGAAATCGGCGCCGAGTTTCCGGATGTCGAACTGGAACACATCCTGGTGGACAACTGCGCTATGCAGCTGGTGCTCAACCCGCGGCGCTTTGACGTCCTGGTGATGGAGAACATGTTCGGCGACATCCTCAGCGATGAAGGCGCCGTACTCGCCGGATCCATCGGCATGCTGCCATCGGCCTCCATCGGCGACCTGCGTCCCTCCGGCGCGTGGGTCGGTCTCTACGAACCGGTGCATGGCTCGGCGCCCAATATAGCGGGCCAGAACAAGGCCAATCCGCTAGGCGCTATCGGATCCGTGGCCGCCATGCTCGAATACAGCTTCGATCTGAAGGCGGAAGCGGCGGCCGTCAACCAGGCCATTGAAGCGGTACTAACGAGCGGCTGTGTCACTGCCGACCTCAAGCCCGCGGGCGGGCCCTCCAGCACCTCCGAAGTCGGCGACGCCGTCGCGCAGGCAATCGCGCGATCATAAGAAGAGAGAAGCAATGCAGCCACGCACCCTGATCGAAAAACTCTGGTCCAGCCACGTTGTCGCCGAGCAGCCCGGCGCGCCCGCTCTCCTTTACGTCGATCTGCACCTTGTGCATGAAGTCACCTCACCTCAGGCCTTTGACGGTCTGCGCAGCCGCGGCTTGAAAGTCCGCCGGCCCGATCTGACTATCGCGACTACGGACCACAGCACCCCCACAACTCCGCGCTCATTTCCCATCGTCGACAGAGTAGCGGCCGCTCAAGTGGACAAGCTTGAAGCCAACTGCCGCGAGTTCGGCATTCGCTGCTTCGGCCTCTCCAGCGATAAACAAGGCATCGTTCACGTGATCGGCCCCGAACAAGGGCTGACACAGCCCGGCATGACCGTCGTCTGCGGCGATAGCCACACCGCGACGCATGGGGCATTTGGCGCGCTCGCGTTCGGCATCGGCACCAGTGAAGTGGAGCATGTGCTCGCCACGCAGTGCCTGCTGCAGCGGAAATCGAAAACGTTCGAGGTGCGCGTGGACGGCGCGCTGAAGCCCGGCGTCAGCGCCAAGGACATTATTCTGTCGCTCATCTCCCGCATCGGAATCGGCGGCGGCACCGGATGCATCATCGAGTATCGCGGCGCGGCCATTCGTTCGCTAACCATGGAAGAACGCATGACGGTCTGCAACATGTCCATTGAAGGCGGCGCGCGCGCCGGCATGATCGCTCCCGACGATACCACTTACAACTACATCGCGGGACGCACTTACGCGCCCAAGAACGAAGCCTGGGACGCTGCGCTCACCCGCTGGCGGGCGCTTCCCACCGACGATGGCGCGCAGTATGACAATCAGATCGTTATCGACGCGTCGTCGCTCGAACCGATGATCACGTTCGGCACCAATCCCGGCATGGGCATCCCGATCACGGCCTCGATTCCTAACCCCAGCGACATCACCGACCCGCTGGAGCGCGATTCGCTCGCCAAGGCGCTCCGCTACATGGACCTTCCCGCCGGCCAGCCGCTGCTCGGCCACGCCATCGACGTCGTCTTCATTGGAAGCTGCACTAACTCGCGCATCTCCGATCTACGCAGCGCCGCCGGAATCCTGAAAGGCCGCAAAGTGCATCCCAACGTTCGGGTGATGGTGGTTCCCGGATCGCAGCAGGTGCGCGCGCAAGCCCAGGCCGAAGGACTCGATACCATCTTCCGCGATGCCGGCGCCGATTGGCGCGAAGCCGGCTGCTCCATGTGCATCGCCATGAACGGCGATCAGCTCAGCCCCGGCGAATACAGCGTTTCCACCAGCAATCGCAACTTCGAAGGCCGCCAGGGCAAGGGCGGACGCACTTTCCTCGCCAGCCCGCTTACCGCCGCCGCTTCCGCAATCACCGGCAAAGTGACCGACGTAAGGACGCTGCTCTCATGAACAAATTCACGCCGTTCGAAAGCCGCCTGGTTCCGTTTCCGACCGACAACATCGACACCGACCAGATCATCCCCGCTCGCTTCCTGAAGACCACTTCGAAGGAAGGTCTCGGCGATCAGCTCTTCTACGACTGGCGCTATGATGCCGACGGTTCACCTAAGCCCGATTTCATCCTCAACCGTCCCGAATCGAAAAGCGCGCAGATCCTGCTGGCCGGCGATAATTTCGGCTGCGGAAGCTCCCGCGAGCACGCCCCCTGGGCGCTCACACAATACGGTTTTCGCGCCGTGATCAGCACTAGCTTCGCCGATATTTTCCAGGGCAACTCGCTCAAGAACGGCTTGCTGCCAATCGTGGTGCCCGCGGACGTACACGCCGAACTTTTCCGCTCTCCCGATGCCCGAGTGAAGGTAGACCTCGCGACACAAACCATCGAGCTACCCAGCGGCCGCAAGGTTGAGTTCCCCGTCGACCCGTTCTCGAAGCATTGCTTGCTTGAGGGAGTCGACGAGTTAGGCTACATTCTGTTGCAGAGTGCTGCAATCACCGCGTACGAGGAGTCGCACCCGGCTGCGATCAACACACTGTCCATGTAGGGCGGACCTCCTGGTCCGCAGCCAGCCTCGGGGCCGACTCGTCGGGTTGAGAACTTTAGGGAGGTAAGGATGCGTTCGCTCTCATTCGCAGATATCGAAAAAGAGTTCGACGAGTCGCTTGGCTACATTCGGAATGACATTGCGGAACTGCGCAGACTCAATTGCAGCCTAAACTATACAGTAGCTCTCCTTGTCGGGTGCGCTTGCGAAGTGCTGGCGTCCTGTGGAGTGGAAAGAAGACACGACTACCAAATATTTGCCGAACTGCTGCCTGAGGGCGATTGGAGATTGCTGGCGAAGCCCCTCTTCAACGCGCTACGTAACGGATTGGCTCACGGCTTCGACACGAAACACCTGCACGTAGGCAAGGAAGCAATCCAGATCTACATTTCATGGAGCGAGAAGAACGTCATCAGCATCCGGGAGGCTACTGGCGCGGACGGACTCTTCATCGGTATCCAGCCGCTTGCGGAACGGCTGTGTGCGCGAATCAACGAGTTCAGAGCGAAACTGCAGAGCGATGAGGTCGCGCGCCACCAGTTCAGGCGGGCGAGCCAGCGGGAGAGAACTGCACAGTGCTCCCAGAGCGAGACCGAGGCATGGAGGCGGCTGGCCGCGTTAATAGCTTAGCGCTGCATTACCGACTCCGGTGCGCTTCCCTCCCGACGCGAGGGGCGGTCTTCTTGACGCGGGGCGTTTGTAGGCTCCTGCACCTCAGCACTGCTCTGCGGCCGCAGACGTTTCAGTGGGAAGCGATGATTCCTCTCCACTATCGATGGAGCGTTAGGCACGTAAGTGATCTTGATGACCCCGTCGGTTCGAGGTTACACCTTGGTTCGGCTCGAATGTTTAAGAGATGGGAAATTGGCATTCACGTGGACAAGGAATTCTCGCACGAAGCTTTGCCGATCGCGAGCACACTGGGAGAGGCATTCGTATACCTCATATGGGGATTCTGAAAAGCTGCTCCAGCAGGTGTCGAGAAGCCTAGTCGGAGGAATCGCTATTTCGCGTTCAAGGAGAAGAAGACGCTGTGCCTCTCGTCTAACTTTGACGGAGTACTTGTTCCGGAAGCCCTCTTCCAACTTGGACCACGATTCGGGAAGATGTTTCATAAAAGCCGCCACTCGGCGACGCTTCGTGTCGGCCGCCTGCCGACCGATCTGGGCTCCCTCGCTCCACTTTGGCGTCCCCTTGATCCAAACCCCATATTTGCTGACATGCGAAGCCAATTCGCTCTGAAGCCAAAGAGGACTCCTCGCAGTCTCTTGCGATATGACGATTAGATCAATGGAATCCGTCTTCACTTTGGATTCAGGGCCGCCAATGCATAACACATCGATATCAGAGCCTTGCCCATCCAGCCCAACAGCCATGGAGCCAAACACAATAACTTCGGACGCGTGGTCGAGGTAATCCTGCGCAACGCGTCGAGTCCTATCAACTCGGCTGATAATGATCTGCCTTAAGCATTCCGTTGTTCTAGGCACGGTTGGATAGCGCGAGCTCTTTCTCAAGTACCTCCTGAATTTCTAAGAGTTCACTATATGCCGCCCGCATATCATCATAAGGAATGAAACCAAAATAACCCTTTATGTGGTGCTCGAACCTCTGGGCGAGAAGCGTAGCCTCGTGTTCTTCTCCCCAAAGCGTCATGAAAAGTTCATACAGAGAACCGGGTTCATCATCCTTCGGTATGAGCTTCCTGCGAATCAACCTGGAAATGAATGTGTCGATCGCAATTTCAACCTCTACACGATCGAAACTCGACTCATGGTATGTCTCCTCGTACACATCATCAGAGTCTACGCCTAAAGCCTCGCCATTTTGCTTCTTCCGCGAAGCCATTCTCCTCAGAGCCCTGATCCACGTCCCAGGCGACATCTTCCCAAACGAAATGATCCCTAATCTCTTCAAGCCCACTCACCATTGCTTTAAGCATTCGTTTGCTGGGTGCCAGAACCTTTGTCCGATGGCTCATAGCGTTCACTTACCTATCGCCTTTGTGCTTGGAACATTAGGTTTCGCCACGTTCGTATTCCTGGCCTGTTGACTCCAGAGTTTGCCAAGTTCATCGCAATGAAGCAGTAGCGGAGCGAATGCCAAGCCGAACAAGACCACATAAAACCAGAGATGAGTCTGCCGCCAGACGTGCAGCTTGTCGGTCAATCTCTGCCGAGACCATGTTGATTCGAGGCGTTGTCTTCGGCGATGACCGCCCAACGCAATTTCGCTTGCGGTGTAGGGAACGGGGAATGGAGCCCTATTGGACTGCCGACCGCGATCAATCCGAACGAACGCGCTCTCCAACCTTCGTGCTCGATATCCGAAGAGCCTGCTCAGCTTGACCTGTCAAGCTCAAGGTAAAAGAAAAAGAACACCATGAAAGCAAGACCCAAGCTGATCGTGAACACCGTAGTCAGACTCTTGGCACTTCCTGCGGCGGCAGAGGCCGCGATCACCGCGGTCACCGACCATCCCTTGATGGTAAATCTGAAGGCGCCGATTTTGTCTACCTTATCTTGAAGAATTTTGTATTCGTCGGTTAGCCGCCTCTTGAAATCCTCTGGATCGAACGGGCGGCCGCGCGACGCTGCTGGGATTGGCGACTCCTCCGAACTATCTGGTTCGTGCCGGGGGGAGTCATCGTGCGGCAGTGCCTCCATAACAGAAATTTCACCTCTGACTAGAGGTATCACGAAGCTGCCTCCCTGTGCTCGGGACAGGTCCCCAGCGTAATCTGGTCTGGGCGCACGTGCGCCAAACCATTGCACTCAGGCGGTTGGTCAAGGCAGACCGCACTCGCCCCCTCCCGCACCACCCTCCACCGAGTGCTATGCTTACAACGCGTTCCATTTCATAAGTTTGATCGGAGGCCACCCATTCCAAGATGCTCACAGTGTACCGGCACGGGCAGGATCCCGTGCAGCCAGTGCTCCGGGTCCGGCCACCAGGCCAGTGATCCGGCGAAGGCTTGTCTTCAATGCCGGGGCGGCGGAACTCAGAAGTGCTCTCAGTGCAGCGGCAGCGGCCGGCGCTGACCCGCGCCGTTCACCTGCTCGAACGCATGCCCCAGCTGGAGCACGCTCCAATTATCGGTATGCCGCCCAACGATTTGCAGACCCACGGGTAGCCCCTCGGCGGTGAAGCCCGCAGGCACTGCCAGCGCCGGACTTCCCACCACCGAAATGTAGTAACAGGACCGCATCCAGTCAATGTACGTCTCCATCTCGACGCCGGCGATCTGCTTCACCCATTGCTCGCTCACGTCAAACGGTGGAACCTGGCTGGTGGGAAGCACGAAGAACTCATAGCGCTCTAAGAATTCGCGGATACGGAAGTACAGCTGCGTCCTTAACGAGCCCGCGCGCGCCAGCGTGACCGCGTCCAGTCGCCCGCCGCGCTCGATCTCCGACACTACCGATTCTTTCACCAGCCGCAACTGCTCCGGGGTCAAGCCTCCCAGACCCATGTGGAACAATGCCGCCCGAATGATCCGGAAGGCTTCGTCCGCGCCCGCGAAATCGGGCTCCGCTTCTTCCACCACGCATCCCAATGCATCGAAGGTGCACCGCTGCGCATCCACCACTTCTCGCACGCGCGAATCGAACGGCAGCCCGCCCAGATCCTTGAACCACGCCACGCGCACGCCTTTGAAATCGCGATCCAGAGGCTTCTCGAACTGTGATCCCGCCTCCTTCGTAGAAACCGGACACCGTGGATCCGGGCCCGCCATTGCGCTCAAGAAGAACGCCGCATCGCTGACTGTGCGAGCCATCGGACCTTCCACGCCCAGAGTGGACCAGCCGGTCAACGCAGGCCACTGCGCGGCGAAGCCTGGCGACGTGCGCATTCCCACTACATTGCAAAAGCTCGCCGGATTGCGCAGAGAACCGCCCATATCGCTTCCGTCCGCGAGCGGAATCATGTTGCACGCCAGCGCCACCGCCGCGCCGCCGCTGCTGCCTCCGCACGTCTTTGCCAAATCGTACGGATTGCGCGTGACGCCGAACACTTCGTTGAAGGTCTGGGACCCCGCTCCGAACTCCGGCGTATTCGTCTTGCCGATCGCGATGGCGCCCGCCTTCTTCAAGCATTCCACCAGCGGCGAATCCCGCTCCGGCACGTGATCGCGGAACACCTTCGATCCATACGTGGTCAGAATCCCCGCCGTATCCTGCAGGTCCTTGTGCCCGACGGGCAGGCCGTGCAGCGGTCCGGTGAACTCACCTCGCGCCTGAGATTCATCCGCTGCGGCGGCTTGTTTCATCGCGCGGTCTGCCGTCAGCGTGACAATCGCATTGAGCTTCGGGTTCACCCGTTCAATCCGCGTTAAGTGGGCCACCACCGCCTCGCGGGCCGACAAGCGCCCGCTTCGAATCTCGGCGCTCATCCCCCGCGCGCTCAAAAAGCAAATCTCATCTGCCCCCATAAAACTAGAGTAATATTCCCCGCGATTTTTCCCTCCCTCCCCCCACTACTAATGTGGGGCGGACCCCCTGGTCCGCGCGGGGCCCCCCGGCCCCGCTGCTCTATAACAGATATGTTCGACGCTCTCCTCACTCCCCTCGCATGCGCCATCCTCCTCAGCGGCCTGGATGATCTCTTCGTCGCCATCGCAGCCCTCTTCGCCACCGCCCCCCCCGCGCCGGCCGCCGCCGCCGAAAAACGAATAGCCATCTTCGTCCCCTGCTGGCGCGAGGATCCTGTAATCGCCGCCATGCTCGAACACAACCTCGCGGCCATCCATTACCAGCGCTACGATTTCTTCATCGGCGCGTATCCGAATGACGAACCCACCCTGGAAGCCATCCGCGCCGTGAGCGCGCGCTTTCCCCGCGTGCACTTGGCCCTCTGTCCACATGACGGACCGACGTCCAAGCCCGATTGCCTCAACTGGATCTACCAGCGCATGCAGGTCTACGAAGACGTGTATTCGGTAAGCTTTGAAATCGTCGTGATCCACGACGCCGAGGATCTCATCCATCCGCAATCGCTGAGTACCATCAATCGTTATTCAGTCCAATACGGCATGATTCAGATTCCCGTGCTCCCGCTGCGCACGCCTTTCCTCAACCTCACCCACGGCGCTTATATCGACGATTTCGCCGAATGGCAGATCAAGGACATGCCCGCCCGCGCCAAACTGGGCAGCTTTGTGCCATCCAACGGCGTGGGCACCGGCTACACGCGCGCTTTTCTGGAACGACTGGACGCCCCCATCTTCGACCCCGGCTCGCTCACGGAAGATTACGAAATCGGACTGCGCCTGCACCGTCTCGGCTGCCCCCAAATCTTCGTGGCTTTAGACGGCGGCCGCGCCCCCGTTGCCACTCGCGAATATTTCCCGCGCGATGTGCGCGGCGCCGTCCGCCAACGTTCGCGCTGGATCAGCGGCATCGCGCTGCAAACCTGGGAGCGTCACGGCTGGAACGGCCCGCTCGCACACGTGTACTGGTTCTGGCGAGACCGCAAGGGCCTGCTGGGAAATCCGCTTAGCCTGCTCGCCAACCTCGTCTTCCTCTACGGGCTGCTGCGGCCCCCGCCAATCGCGAGACCCGGGTTATTGTCCGCCACACTGGCACTGCTGATTCTGCAGATGGGCATCCGGTGTGGATGCGTCGCACGCCTCTACGGCCCCGTCTTCGCGCTCGGCGTTCCGCTGCGCATCGTATGGGCTAACGCCATCAATACCGCTGCCACCGTGCGGGCAGTGCACGGCTACTTCCGAGCTCGCCTGCGGCACGAATCCCTGGGATGGCTGAAGACCGATCATGCCTATCCCACCCGCGGCGCGCTCGCCGGCCACAAACGCCGCCTCGGAGAAATCCTGGCGGACGCCGCTTGGATCAGTGAACGCGAGCTGGATCATGCGCTCAGCTCACAACCGCCCGGCGTCCGGATCGGCGAACACCTGATGCGCCTCGGCAAGATTACTGAAGACGATCTGTACGCCGCACTCAGTCTGCAGCAGAGTCTCCCGCTTGAAGAACTGGACCCGCTTGAGATCAGCCCCGGCATCGCGCGTTCGCTCCCTAGCGAGGTGGTCCGCGCCTGGAAAGTGCTCCCCTACCGCATCGTCTCTGGAAGCATGTTCCTCGCCACCCCCGAACTCCCCAGCGATGAACTCACCCGAACTCTGCGCGGCTTCACCCGCCTCACGCTTCGGTTCCACCTGGTAACTCCCCGCAACTTCACCCAACTCACGAAACAGTTCCTGTAGGCCCCCGGTGCCATACACTGAAGAGCGATGAGCGAACTGGCAATTCTGGGAGGCGCTCCCGTGCGCCGTCGGCCATTCAGTCCCTGGCCGCAATACCTGCCCGCCGACGCGCAACGCCTGCAAAGCGTGCTCGAGAGCCGCCATTGGGGAGGCTACCCACTCCCCAGCCGCTATGCCGGCGAATTCGCAGAGCGCTTTGCCGCCCTGCACAATGCGCGCTACGGACTCTGCGTCTCGAACGGCACCATCGCCCTGATCGCCGCGCTGCAGGCCGCCGGGATCGGGTTCGGCGATGAAGTCATCGTGCCCGCGTATACCTGGGATGGCACGGCCACGGCGGTGCTGTTCGCCGGTGGCGTCCCGGTGTTCGCAGATATCGATGCGGATACATACTGCCTTAGCGTGGATGCAACTCGCCGCGCGATTACGCCACGGACCCGCGCGATTCTGCCGGTGCACTTGGCGATGCGCTTCGCCGATATGGACGGCCTGCTGGCGCTCGCCCGGGAGTACAACCTCAAAGTGATCGAGGATTGCGCTCACGCGCATGGCGGCCAATATCGCGGCCAGGGCGCCGGCTCCATGGGTGACCTCGGATGTTTCAGCTTTCAGGAAAGCAAGCTCATGACGTCCGGCGAAGGTGGCATCGTCATCACTTCCAATTTGAAGTATTTCGAGCACCTGCAGTCTCAGGTGAACTGCGGACGCGCCAGCATGACGGATGAATACCAGCAGCGCGTGCTCGGGTCCAATTACCGCATCACCGAATTGCAAGCGGCGCTGCTCATCGGCCAGCTCGACATGTTGCCGGAACTGGCCGCCAGGCGCGCCCGGGGGGCGGCCTTGCTCACGGACGCGCTGGCCCAGATTCCGGGAATCCGTCCGATTCCGCCGCAGCCCGCCATCACCCGCGATTCTATTTATTGCTACGTGTTTCGGTATGCTCCCGAAAATCGCCGCGCCAGCCGCGACCTTTTCGTCGCTGCTCTCGACGCCGAAGGCATCCCCTGCGACGGCCGATTCTATGAGCCGGTGTACCGCAGCCCCCTGTTCTACGCGACGCCGGACATTTGCCCGCAGCTCCGCGATCAGCCGGTGGATTATGCGAGCGTCGTCTGCCCGGTATCCGAGCGCGCAGCATATGACGAAGCCGTGTGGCTGCCGCAATTCCTGCTGATCGGCGACGATGAACAAGACGTCGAGGATATCGCTGCCGGCGTCGCCAAAGTAATGAAGAATCTCGACGCTCTTAGCCGCGCGGATCCCTCGCTGGCGGGTTTGAAAGCACTTAGCCGCGCCGAGCGACCCAAGCATGAGCCCGCGCGCAACTACTAAGATGTCACGGAGGACATGGATGAACCTGCGGTTGGCGCTGTTTTGCGTCGGCGTTGCGGCAATTGCGCAAACCGTTCCCACTGTTCCGGCCCGCGTCCCGCCCAAACGATCCTCGCAAATCCAAAACGGGTTCGGCATCAACTCCGATCTCCCGCGCGACCCGTATCTGCCCTGGAACCGCTGGTGGTGGACCCGCATGTTCGATGCCGGAGTCAGTTGGATCCGCATTGGGCAGTATGAAAATAGCTCAGATCCAACCAGCTGGGACTGGGTGGAACAGCAGCGCGGCGTTTTTGCGATTGCGCCCGAGGTTGACGATTACGTGGATTCGCTGATCGACAACGGCGTAAAGGTTCAGGTCCAGTTGATGTACGGCAACCCGATGTATACGTCGCCTTCCGGCATCCGTCCGGACCGCATCACGCCGAAACCGGGCGGTTTCCACAACGACGATCGCAGTATCGATTCGATTTTCTGGCCGCCGAAAACGCCGGATGAGATCGAGGCGTTCTTGCGTTATGTGAAGTGGATGGTGAATCACTTTCGCGGGCGGATTCATTACTACGCGCTGTGGAATGAGCAAGACATCGGTTACTGGAATCCCCGGGGCAATCCCGAAGAGTACGGCCGCTTGCTGGCCGCGTTCGCGCCCGCGGTGCATGCCGCCGACCCGCAAGCTAAGGTGATTTACGGCGGCCAGGCCGACCCAATCAGCGATTTCGCCAAACGCGCCTTGGATGAGTGCCGCTGCGCCGCCCAGATCGACATCTACGCGTACCATACCTATCCCGGCTACGGCAAAAATGTGGAACCCGAGCGGATGGACTCCGGCGCCTACGGAAAAGAGTCACCGGCTAAGCTGCGCCGGTTAGTACGCAACTACCCGGGCATTCGCAAGGACATCGAATTCTGGGACGACGAGTTCAACTCGATTCCATCCTGGCCCGGATCGGATGAGAGCGTTCAGGCCAGGTACATTCCGCGCGGTATGCTGTACAACCTCGCGGCCGGCGTGCGCACGTTCGTGTGGTTGCTGGCGGCCGGTGTGGATGGCAATGAATATGACGACTTCGGTCTGATCCACGGCCTGCGGAATCTCCCGGATGACTTCACGCCGCGCCCCGTATTCCACGCGCTTCAGAACACCAACGCGCTCTTCTCAGACACCAAATTCGATCCGTCCATCGGCGTCACGGCAGCCGCGCCGTTCCTCCGCTATGGCTTCCGCAACCGCAATGGGAAAGCGATCATCGCGTACTGGGCGCCCGCTCATAGCGTCCATGGCGTTCCGTTCCCATCGCAGACGGCAACTCTAACCCTTCGAAATACGGGCATCCGAAATCCGGTTCTGATCGACGTTGTCTCCGGAGACATCTCGCCGCTTTCGTGGAATCAGGGAACGCGCTTGACCGTTCCGGTTCGCGACAGCGTCTCGGCCATCGCCGATGCGTCCTACTTCGATTGGCCAATCCTCCCGGAAGCTCCCAGCGGCCTCACGCTTGATCATGGCGAACTGCGCTGGGAACTGCACGGAGACGCCGCCCGCGTCGCAGTTGAGCGCCGTGTGAACAACGGGCCGTGGCAGCGCATCGCAACCCAGCCGGCCGCCACGCACTTCACCGATACCGCCGGTCTCAGCGCCGCATTGGTGAGCTACCGCGTGCGCGCGTTGAACGCCGGCGGCGAATCGGCGTATTCCAACGTGCTTCGAGTCCACCATGATGCCAGGTAAACTTCCGCGATTTTGCGCCATTGCTCTCGCCGTTCTCGGCCTGCTTCACGCCGCCGACCGTCCGATTCCGGTGATTCTAGATACCGACATCGGCGACGATATCGACGATGCTCTCGCACTCGGCCTGGCGCTGCAATCTCCTGAACTGGAAGTGCTCGCCATAACGACAGTTCTCAACGACGGACCCCGTCGCGCGGACCTGGTGTGGAAAATCCTGCAGCTCTACGGACGGACCGGGATTCCGGTAGGCATCGGCGCCGAGCTCCCGCTGCTGGCGAAGCCGCGCACGGGGATCGTCAAGCAAACCGAAGCGCTGGCGCCGGACGAACGGTTGCCCTCCGGCCTCCGCCGTAACGGTCTGGGTTTGATGATCGACACTTGCATGCGTTCGCCCGTGAAGGTAACCATCATCGCCTACGGCCCCGCTACCAATGTCGCCCTCGCTCTGCGCGCCGAGCCGCGACTGATCGAAAAGCTGGAACGCATCGTACTGATGAACGGCGTCTTCTTCCGGCCCGGACTCGAATACAACACCCGGATGGATCCCGAGGCGTCGGCGATCGTGTATGGCTCCGGTGTGCCTATCACCACGGTGGGACTGGACGTCACCATGCAGTGCCGCTTGACCACCGACCATCTGCAGCGCCTCGCGGACTCTCCGGTACCGGGCGTGCGCTTCCTCCGCCGGCTCATTTCAATCTGGCAGAGCGAAAACGAGAACCGGCTACCCGTTTTGCACGACCCACTAGCCATTGCGATCACCGTGAAGCCGAACCTGGTGACCCTGGCCAGCGGCGCAGTGGAAGTGGAAACCAAAGGCACGCCGGGCCGCACCTATGGGATGACGCTGTTCCACAAGGACCCCGCCGGCAAAGTCCAGGTTGCCGAGGAAGTTAACTCGGCGGGACTGGTGGATTTCTTCATTGAGCGGCTGCTGGCCTCACCAAGGCGTTAGCCGCAGCTATCCTTTTGGTTCTCGCAAGGATGCGCTCGATCTGTAGAATCAGCAAGATACACGCGGCACACGGCGTGCATCTGGAAGCCCCATATGAAACACGCAGTGTTGGCCGTTCTCGCGCTGTTGACACCCTTGGCCGTGATCGCCCTGGCGTTCGGGATGTGGCGTTTCGGTTCCGACATCGGGTGGACCGGCGACTTCATCATATCGAGCGGCCTGTTTTCGCACTGGCAGGTCTGGATCGCGCTCGCCGCCGCGCTGCACGCCTTCGCTTCCAGGCTTTCCCGGCGCTCTTCAGTTTGACGCAGGATGTGCCGATCTAGCATCCAATGCAGTCGTTGACCTCCATTCGCGAGCAAGCGGGCGTCTCTCTCATCGAGATCTCGGAAGCAACAAACATCCGCGTTTCACTGCTCGAAGCGATTGAAGAAGGACGCCTTGATCAACTTCCGGGCGGGCTGTATACCACCAGTTACATCCGCCAGTACGCGCGGCTCATCGGGCTGGATGAGGACGAAGTGCTGCGAACTTGCCTGCCTCCTCCCCCGCAATCTCCTGAACCAGAAGCGCCGGCAGCGCATCTGGGATCGGGTATTCACCTGATCGCATGGATGCAGCGCTTCAGCTCATTCTTGCAATAAAGGCGCCTCACCTCGCGAGAGCGTGAGATCTTAGCTTTTCGAGTTCAGGCTCCGGGATCTTATGCGTCAGGCTGATCCCCACCAGGTACGCATCTCCGGACGGCTTGCAATAGACCACGCGCCCCACGAACATCTGGTCCTCGGCCTCCAGTTTGACGCCCTCACGCTTCGCCAGCGGATGATTCACCCGCGCCGATATCCCGCGCGTGGATGCATTCACCAGATGTCCCCGGCACCGGGCCTGGACGTTGCCAAGAATCGTGATAGTCACGGGTACTTCGCTTTCGATCCGGGGAGCCGCCCTGCGTTCCATGCGTGAATAATCGGCGATTTCCGCGCTGAACAGTAGTGTGGTGTTTTCAGTCCGGCGCTCACGATATAATGCTCACTGCAATGAACAATCAGGAAACGCTCTACCAGGTTGTGGACCGTGTTGCCACCATTACGCTCAACCGCCCGGACAAGCTCAACGCCTGGACCGCGACGATGGAGCAGGAAGTTCGCGCTGCGATGCATACGGCGGAAGCGGATGCGAATGTGCGCGTCATCGTACTCACCGGCTCGGGGCGCGGATTCTGCGCCGGCGCGGACATGTCGCTGCTCAGCGGCATCGCGCAGCAGGGCCTGCCGGGATCGGGCGGCGATCACGCACTGCGCAATTCCGGCAATGGGGCACAGCGCGCTCACGTCCGCGCGGATTTTCAGAAGAAGTATTCCTATTTCCCGTCGCTCGATAAGCCGGTCATCGCGGCCATCAACGGGTCCGCCGTTGGACTGGGTTTTGTCCTCACACTCTACTGCGATCTGCGCTTCGCGTCGGATACCGCGCGATTCGGCACCGCCTTCGCGCGCCGGGGGCTGATCGCCGAATACGGCATGGCCTGGATGCTGCCGCGGCTGATCGGTCCGGCGAATGCAATGGATCTGCTGTTCTCGGCGCGCATGGTTGACGCCCCCGAAGCGCTGCGCATGGGTCTGGTGAATCAGGTATTCGCCGCCGATAAGTTCGCGGATAGCGTCGCTGCATACGCCAAGGAGCTGGCCAACAGCGTCAGCCCCCGATCGCTGCGCGTTATCAAGCAACAGGTTTACAATGCCATGTTCCAGAGTCTCGGCGAGGCTTTCGAAACCGCCGAGGACGAGATGGTCCAGAGTCTACAGTGCGAGGATTTCAAGGAAGGCGTCGCGCATTTCCTCGAGAAGCGTTCACCCGCGTTCACAGGACGGTAACCACATGCAATTCGAATTCTCGGACAAGGTGAAGGATCTGCAGACGCGCCTCCAGGCGTTCATGGGCCAATACGTCTACCCAAATGAGGAGCGTTATCACGAGGAAGTGGACCAGGACCGCTGGCGCCCCACGCGCATCATCGAACAGCTGAAGCCCAAGGCGCGCGCGGCCGGCCTATGGAACCTCTTTCTGCCTCACGATGAAAACGGCGCCGGCCTCTCGAACCTGGAATACGCGCCGCTGTGTGAAATCATGGGCCGTTCGGTAATGGCTTCTGAGGTGTTCAACTGCTCGGCGCCGGACACCGGCAACATGGAAGTGCTGGCGCGCTACGGAACGGATGAGCAGAAGGACCGCTGGCTGAAGCCGCTGCTGGCCGGCGAGATCCGTTCCTGCTTTTCGATGACCGAACCGGCGGTGGCTTCGTCGGACGCCACCAATATCCAATCGAGCATAGTACGCGACGGCGATCAGTACGTAATCAACGGCCGAAAGTGGTGGTCCTCCGGCGCGGGCGACCCGCGATGCAAGATCTCAATCTTCATGGGCAAGACCGATCCCAGCGCCGCCCGGCACAAGCAGCAGTCCATGATTCTGGTTCCCATGGACACACCGGGTGTGACCGTTCGCCGCATGCTCACGGTCTTCGGGTACGATCATGCTCCCCACGGCCACGGCGAAGTGGACTTCGTAAACGTGCGCGTTCCGGCGACCAATCTGCTGCTGGGCGAAGGCCGCGGATTCGAGATCGCTCAGGGACGCCTGGGACCGGGCCGCATCCATCACTGCATGCGCCTGATGGGGGTGGCCGAACGCGCGCTGGAGCTGATGTGCAAGCGCGTCCAGTGCCGCACGGCGTTCGGCAAGAAGATCGCCGAGCAGGGGACCATTCGAGCCGACATCGCCACCTCCCGGCTCGAGATTGAGCAGGCCCGGCTGCTGGTGTTGAAGTCCGCTTACCTCATGGATACTGTGGGAAACAAAACCGCGAAGACCGAGATCGCGATGATCAAAGTGATCGCGCCCAACGTTGCATTGAACGTGATTGACCGGGCGATTCAGGCTCACGGCGCGGCGGGAGTTTGCCAGGACACGTTTCTGGCATCGGCGTGGGCAAATTCTCGCACCCTGCGGCTCGCCGACGGTCCCGACGAAGTGCATCGCGAATCGATTGCTAAGTTCGAGCTGGCTAAGTACCGCCCCGCATGAGCACGCTGACCCTGGTGCGCCACGCCCAGGCCACGCCGTTTGACTCCATTACCGATCGGCTTTCGCCACTGGGCGAAGAGCAATCGCGCCGGCTGGGCGACTACTGGCGGACGCACTCGGTTCTGTTCGATGAAGCTTACACCGGCACTATGCAGAGGCACCTGCGGACAGCAGAACTGGCCGGCATTTCTGCCTTCACTCAGGATCCCGCCTTCAACGAATATCCGGCCGAGGCGATTCTACGGGCCAGTCCGGATTACACGCCGACTCGCGACAATCGCGAGTTCCAGAAGATATTCGAGGGGATCATGCCGCGCTGGATGGACGGATCGCTGACCGCGCCTGACCTGGAATCGTGGGTTGAGTTTCGGGAGCGGGTGACCGGGGGATTCAGGCGTATACTCGAAGGCGAAGGCAACCGGCGAGTGCTGGTGATTACGTCGGGAGGACCCATCGGGATCGCGGTGCAGACTGCGCTCCGCGCGCCCGAACGGACGGCGATTGAGGTGAACTGGCGGATTCGGAACTGTTCGATTACCGAGTTGGTGTTCACGCGCGGAAGGGTGTCGCTGGATACGTTTAATGCGACTCCGCATTTGGAGGTTGCGACTTTTCGGTAAGTTAATGGGTCCAATGGTCTTGCCCGGGCGGTTGCTTCTTGAGATAGACCTGGAACTTCTTCTTCGCCCGCTGGAGTTTCCACTCGCGGTATCCGCGCCGCACCGGGCCGGCGACGTCGAAGCTCAGTTTGGATTGTTTAACCAGCAGATAGCCGAACAGCAAACCGCCCAGGTGGGCGAAGTTGCTTACGCCGCTGTTCATGCTGAACGATCCCAGGAATGCGATCACGCCGAAGATCATGACGAAGTACCGCATCTGGATCGGAAACACGAACCAGAAGAGGACTGTCCGAGTGGGAAACAGAAGCGCGCAGGCCATTAGGATGCCGAAGATCGCGCCTGAACTTCCGATGGTGGCCGAAGCCGGATTACCCCACGGCAACAGGTAGTTCAAGAGCACTACGCAAACTCCGGCCCCGATTCCGCATATGAAGTAGAAGCGCAAGAAGCGCCGGGTTCCCCACTTCAACTCCAGATCGGCGCCGAACATCCACAGCGTAAGCATGTTGAAGAGGATGTGGAAAAGGCCGCCGTGCAGGAACATGTAGGTGACCAGCTGCCATATGCGAAAGTGCACGACGTCCACGGGACGCAGCATCAAGTAACCGAGGTCGATCTGAAGCAGACCGGCGAAGAATCCAAGGATGAAAATTGCGGTGTTGGAAATCAGCAGCCACTTGACGCCGGGCGGAAATCCAGGAGTGTAGAAAATCGCGGAGCGATTACTGCCGCGGCTGGCCATGAGGGAAACGGTCTTGAACCCAGAATAGCAGAACGATACTTATTCCGCGCTGGGATTTTCCTGCTTCTGAACTTCGGGGCGCGAAAGCATCGACGCCAGGCTTTGCAGAGCGATGGCCATTGCGATCCAAACCTGCCAGTGCGAGAACAGTCCGTTGGAAATGACGAAATCGCCGGTCCAGCCCATGTCTTCACCGACACGCCACAGACCCAGCACCAGCGCGATCACAGCCACCGGCGTCAACAATGCCGACACAGCCAGCGCGGCTTCGTGCGAAACCATCACAGCCGACTGCAACCGGGTTGCAACTCGCGATGTGGTAACTGCCACCGCTGAGGAGGTACGCGCCCATGCTGGTTGTAAAATTCCGCCGATTCTGATGACCGTCATATTCTGTTCCTGCCTTTCTGATGCACTTCGATTGCCAGAAGTTTCGGACCTCATGGCGCACACCTCGAAATACGGGGCGGAGCAGGTTTTGGATTTAGGGGACCTTAGGATTCTGAATTCAGGAGGGCCGAAGTGCGCGTTTCTTCCGAATCTGGTAGGGCTTCGCGCGCTTTGCCGTACCGGCGGAGTGCGATTGCGCCGCCTTCGAGTACCGCCGCGCCCGCTATCCACACCTGCCAGTGCGAAAAAAAGCCGTTTGAGATGGCAAAGTTAGACGTCCAGCGCAAATCCGCGGCCACCCGCCAGAATCCCAGTGCGCAGGCCATCACCGCGGCCGGAGTCAGCAATGCACCTGTCACCAAAGCAGCCTGGCGATTGGGCGGGCGGTTCACTCGCACGCGGGGTCCGGTTCGAAGTCGTATCCTGACGCGCATTCCGGTACAATTTCACTTTACCAGTACGTAAACCTTACACTCTGGAGTAGCAAACCGACATTCCATGCGCAAACTGAAGACCGCCATCATCGGCACCGGATTCATGGGCAAAGTACACGCCGAAGGCATCCGGCGCCTGGGAAACGTAGAGATCGCGGCCGTGGCCGCTTCCAGCGATCGGAAAGCCCGCGACTTTGCGGACAGCATCGGTGTTGAACATGCGACGGGCGATTACAAGACGCTGCTGGCGGACCCGTCGCTTGACGCGGTACATGTTCTGACGCCGAACGCGCTGCACTACCCCATGTGCAAAGCGGCGCTCGAAGCCGGTAAGAACGTGCTGTGCGAGAAGCCGTTCACAATGACATCGGCGGAAGCGCGCGAGCTGGTCGCGCTCGCCGCATCCAAGGGACTGGCGAACGCGCTTGAGCACAACTTGCGCTACTACCCCGTGGTGCAGCAGATCCGCCGCATGATTGAGGCCGGCGACCTGGGCGAGATCCTGATTGTGCAAGGGACCTACTCGCAGGACTGGCTGCTGTATGACACCGATTGGAACTGGCGCATCGAGTCCAAGGACAACGGCAAGCTCCGGGCGATGGGCGACATCGGCTCGCACTGGATGGACATGATCCAGCACCTCACCGGGTTGTCGATTACGGCACTCTGTGCCGAATTGTCGACATTCCACAAGACCAGAAAGCGTCCCAAGGGATCGGTGGAAACATTCACGGGCAAGACGCTGCAACCCGAGGATTACCAGAACGTCTCTATCGACACGGAGGACTACGGCGCGGTGCTGCTGCATCTGGGCGAGCGCGGGCGGGGCGCGTTCACGGTGAGCCAGATGTCGGCGGGGCGCAAGAATATGTTCACCTTCGATATTTACGGGACCAAGTCGGGCGTGTCCTGGAATCAGGAGCGGCCGGATGAATTATGGATTGGGCATCGCAACTCGCCGAATCAGATCATCATCAAGGATGGGTCGCTGATGTATCCCAAGGCCGCCGCGTTCGCGGATTTGCCCGGCGGGCACAGCGAGGGCTACGACGACAGCCACAAGCAGTTGATCAAGCGCTTCTATGCGCGGGTAGCGGACAAGAACACGGCGGTGGAGTATCCGACGTTTGAGGACGGAGTGAGAGGCATGCAACTGCTGGAGAAGGTTCTGGAGAGCGCAGGAAAGCGTGCCTGGGTAGACGTGTAGCATCGGATTCCGCGCCTTACAGAGCCGCGACCAAAGGAAGCGGTCGGCCCGCTGATGGGCGTATCCATAACAAGAGAGGAACATGCTGCTCTGTGAGGCAGGATAGTATCCTGCGGCCGATTAGCAATCGGCCTCTGGCAGGCGAAACCGCCTGTCCCACAATCAAGAGCAGTTTCAACTATTCCTCCAGAAGAAATGCCTCGCTCGCGGCCCAAATGCCCTCCAGCACATCAGTCAATTCATGACCCGAATTAAGCAGCTGTAGCGTCGCGTTGGCGTGGGTGCGAGCGAAGTCGATGGATGCTTGCGCGGGCACAACGGGATCGTTCAGGCCGTGGAAGATGAGGGCCGGCTGCGTAAAGCCAGGCGCATCCGGATAGCGGCGGGCGTCTTCGGCGATCTGATAGCCCAGCGGCTCCTCGCGGCCCGTGCCGTAGTGGAAGATTGGAATCGAACCGGACCGTTTCCATTGCTGCATGCGTTCGGCGCCGATCTGTTCGGGCCAGCGCGTGGGGAATCCGAAGCCGGGAGCGAGCAAGACCACGCGGCCGACAGCATCCGGATGCAAGCCCGCGTAGAGCGCGGCGAGATACCCGCCGAGGCTCGAACCGATCAAGTGCACACGCTCCGCCCCGCACGCCCGCTCAATCACGCGAAGTTGCGACGTGATGGTGAGGCCCCGAAAATTGCCCTCGGCCAGATCGGGAACGGTCACATGTGCGCCGCGATCCTCAAGCTTGCGGCGGAAGAAGCGCGCCTTGGTGGACGATGGGCCGCTCGCAAATCCGTGCAGGTAGACGATGGGCGTCAAGGCTTATCCGCCCGATGCCAATCGGAGTACCGGTACAAGTCCTCACCTGCCAGTTCGTCATCGACGAAGCGGCGGTGCACCACGGCGGCAGGCAAGATCACACCGGAGGCGAGCGAATCGTACTCCACGCGCGCTTCATCGCGGACCTCGTGATCGCCCTGGCGCCGCAGCGCGGTGAGCGTGATGCGCAATGGAGCGCCATCACTCTCACGGATCCACAGTTCGCCCTGCAGCGGTTCCTTGATGCGCCGGCGTCCTTCAGCGATTTTCAACGCGGCCTCCCCCGTGCGCTGCTCGAAGTGAATCACTTGCGCCTGATCCGCGCCGATCCGCTCGGACGCGCCCAGGGAAAATGCGTACTCTGATTGCTTGGTCTTGGTGAAGAGCAGCAAGAGCTGGCCGAAGTCAGTGGCCGTCCCGTGCAAGCCTTGCTTTTCGAAGTCCTGACGCAGTTTTTCCTTGTCACGGCTGCCCGCGGCTCGAAGCTCGCGCTCGAATTCCTCGGCGCTGGCGCCGGCCATGCGTTTCCCATCCACCGACAGTACTTTTCGGTATTCGGTAAGCGCTTGGGGAGCGCTAGGCGGCGCGCCGAGTCCATACCAGGAGACGATTTCCCGCTGATCCAAATGGACCTGCTGAGCGGGCGATCCACCCACTTGGATGCCGTGTTTGGTTTTTATGGGGGCAGGAGCTTTTTGTTGGAGGGTTTCGCGCGCTGAATAATGCACGGCTGTGACGGGGAAACGGGCCGCGGCGTCGGCAACTTTGCGCAGCAGGGCGTCGAGTGGCGGCACAGGTTGGGCATAAAGAGTCACGGAAACGATGCAGTAAAGCACGCTCTTCACACTTTGATTCTATCCACCAGAGGGAATAGGCGCGCAGCACGTGTCCCGGAAGTAATTGAAGGGAAAGGTACGAATTGTTGACGATGCTTGTAACTTGCTATGCTCAGACTTGGGGATTCCCGGTGGGATACTTGCGGGAAGCCGTCATCATCGCTAGAATCAATGAGTTTGCAGACATTCGGGAGGATGCATGGCCGTTGAACAAAAAGTGAAGCAGATCATAGTGGAACAACTGGGCGTGGACGAGAACCAGGTCGACAGCACCGCCTCCTTCGTGGACGATCTCGGCGCGGATTCGCTGGACATCGTCGAGCTGGTAATGGCGTTCGAGGAAGCGTTTGATATCGACATTCCCGATGAGGACGCCGAGAAGATTGCGACCGTGAAGGACGCAGTAGATTACATTGAGGCGAAGAAGAAGTAACCCATCCGCTTCGAGCCAATGCAGCGCAGAGTTGTAGTAACAGGCGTGGGGCTGCTGACCTCGGTGGGTGTCGGAACCGAGGAAACATGGCGAGCCATCCGCGACGGAAAGAGCGGCGTTTCACGAATTGAGCAATTCGACGCCTCGCAATACACTTCCCGCATCGCCGGCGAAGTGAAACAGTTCGATCCCCTGCTTTATATAGAGCGTAAGGAAGTCAAGAAGATGGCGCGCTTCATTCAGTTCGCCATCGCTGCCAGTGAATTTGCGCTGGCGCAAGCCAACTATCGCGTGGATCCAGCCGAAGCGGATCGCGCGGGAGTATACATCGGAAGCGGGATTGGCGGATTTGAAATCATCGAGCGCGAGTATCGCACGCTACTCGAAAAAGGACCCGGCCGAATATCGCCGTTCTTTATTCCGTCCGTGATTGTGAACCTGGCATCGGGTTACGTTTCGATACGGACCGGCGCCAAAGGCCCCAATTCGGCCACCGCCACGGCTTGCACCACCAGCGCGCATTCGATCGGCGATTCATTCAAGATTATCCAGCGCAATGACGCGGACGTGATGATCTGCGGAGGCGCGGAAGCCTGCATCACGCCACTGGGCGTGGGCGGATTCGCGGCCATGCGCGCGCTCTCGCAGCGTAATGACGACCCTGAGCGCGCATCACGGCCCTGGGATCGTGAGCGCGATGGGTTCGTGGTGGGCGAAGGGGCGGGCATCCTCGTTCTGGAGGAACTGGAGCACGCGCGCAGCCGCGGCGCCACCATTCTAGCCGAGATTGTGGGTTACGGCATGTCCGCGGATGCGTATCACATCACCAGCCCATCCGAGGACGGCGATGGGGCTTTCCGCGTGATGGGACACGCGATGAAAGACGCCGGCATCCGATCCGACCAGATCGAATATATCAACGCGCACGGCACTTCCACCGAGGTGGGCGACAAGATCGAGACCGTCGCGCTGAAGCGCGCTTTTTGCGAGCACGCCTACAAGCTGGCAGTGAGTTCCACCAAATCGATGACTGGACATTTGCTGGGCGGAGCCGGAGGCGTTGAGGCGGGCATCACAGTATTAGCGATACGCGATCAGATCGCGCCGCCTACCATCAACTACGAGTTTCCCGATCCGGATTGCGATCTCGATTATGTGCCGAACACCGCCCGGCCTCTGCGCATCGAGTACGCGCTCTCCAACTCTTTCGGTTTCGGCGGCACCAACGGCTGCCTGATATTCAAGAAATTCGCCGGCTGAGGGCCGGTTCAAATCACTATGAAGATTATCGTTGCCATCAAGCAGGTCCCCGTCCGCGATTCGCAGCTTCGCGTGGACGCCAACGGGCGCTGGATCCAGGAAAACGATCTCAGCTTTGAGATCAATGAGCCGGACGCGTACGCCTTGGAAGAAGCTCTTCAATTGAAAGAAAAGCACGGCGGTGAAGTGATCGCGCTGTGCGCCGGCCCCGCGCGCGCCAGCCAGACGATTCGCGAGGCGTTAGCCAAAGGCGCGGACCGGGCCATCCATATAGAGGATGAGAACCTGCAGTCGGTGGATGCGCTGGGAACGGCGCAACTGCTGGCGAAGGCGGTGGAACCCGAGAAGGCGGACCTGATTCTTACCGGCTTGCAGTCCGACGATCTGGGTTACGGACAGACCGGCGTGGTGCTGGCGGAGCTGCTGGGGCTGCCGCATGGAACTCTGATCATGGCCGTGGAAAAGCTGGACAACGCCATCAAAGTGAAACGCGAGCTGGAGAATGGTTGGTTCCAAAACGTGGAGCTGCCGCTTCCGGCCGTGCTTACTATCCAGAGCGGCATCAACAAGCTGCGCTACGCGACGCTGATGGGCATTAAGAAAGCCAAGACGAAAGAGATCAAATCCGTGAAGGTGACCGATCTGGGGGTTACCTCGGCGCAAGTGGCGAAGATCGAGCGCATCTATTTGCCGCAGCGTTCCAAGCAGACGCAAATGCTGGAGGGCAGCGTGAAGGAACAGGCCGCCAAACTGGTGGAGAAGCTGCGTTTCGAGGTGAGGGTGATATGAGCGCGAACGTTCTGGTGGTAATGGAGCAGCGCAACAGCGCGTGGAATCGCATGTCTTTTGAGACGCTGGCCGCCGGTCAGCAGTTGGCGGAGCAACTGGGCGGCAAGTGTTCGGCGGCAATCGTCGGACACGGAATCGACACGCTGGCCAAGGAACTGGCGACCAAGGATGTCGGTAAGACGTATGAGGTGGACCACATCCTGCTGAAAGAATATACGGCAGACGGATACACGGCGGCGCTGGAGCAACTGGTGCGTGAAGTCAAGCCCGATCTGGTGTTGTTTCCGCATACGTATCAGGTGCGCGATTTCGCCCCCAAGCTGGCCACGCGATTCGGGCAAGTACTGGTGAGCGACGTCACGGGATTTCATGTGGATGCGGGAGCGCCGGTGTTCGTGCGTCAGTTGTTCCAAGGCAAGCTGAATGCGGATGTCAAGGCGCTCGGGGATGGCCCGCACTTCGCGTCTCTACAGGCGGGGGCGTTCCGGGCGGATCAGGTAGCCGACGGGATGTCGACCTCCGAAACATTTCCCGTTGTGCTGGGCGATTCCACGATTCGAGCGAAGCCCGAAGAGCCGTTCCGCGAATCGGCGCGCGCGGTGGATCTGACAGCGGCGGACATTATCGTTTCGGTGGGGCGCGGGATCAAGGAGAAGGACAACATCCATATCGTCGAGGAGCTGGCGAAGGCGCTGGGCGCGGAGCTGGCGGCGTCGCGGCCGATTTGCGACAGCGGGTGGCTGCCCATGGAGCGGCAGGTGGGAAGCTCGGGGCAGACGGTGTCGCCGAAGGTGTATATGGCCGTCGGGATTTCGGGTGCGATCCAGCATCTGGTGGGAATGAAGGGGGCGAAAACCATCGTGGCGATCAATAAGGACGCGAACGCGCCCATTTTTGAAGTGGCGGATTACGGAATCGTAGGCGACTTGTTTGAGATCGTGCCGGCGCTGGTGGAGGAAGTGAAAAAGGTCCGGGGGGCGTAGGGGCAGCGACTGGTGGTGGCGCCTTATGGAGAATATAACCACTTCCATCCGAAGTACGCCAGCACTACCAATACGACAAGCAAGACACTGGCGGGTACGTACCACGGCAACAAGAATGTTGTCGGAATCGGTATGAGGAGCACAAGCCACATCCACCCAGGAAACGTTTTCTTCGGTTCCGCTGCACTCATTTGATATTCCCCTGGAAGCTCTCCAATCGTCCACACGGCTCGCAGCTCTCATCGACTTGAGCCAAGAGGTTCAATACTCCCGCTTCTCAATGTCGCACGGCCGCTTCCAGTCCAGTCGCAAGAGTTGCTTGAAAAACCTGCCGCAAAAGCCCTGTACTCGCTGATTCGTCAACTTTACGCGAACCTCGTAGCCAGTTCCTCGCAATAGGCCGTAACTTGATCGGGAGGGGAAGGGGCTTCGTTACTCCTAGCCCAACCTCTGCTTCACAGCTTCCGCCTCTGTGCCAGCCAGTTTTTGGAAGCGGTCCAGGAACAGATCGATCACACTGTCGATGCTGTAGCCCGCAAAAAAGGCCGTTCGCCAGTCTTGCGAGTGTGTCCAGGCCAGCATAATCAGACCGCACCAGAGATACAGGATGCTCCACACGATGGACCATTCCCGTACGTGAATCCACAATGTCCAATCGTCCAGTGCGACAAAGCTGCCTTCCGCGGGCTTGCTCCGAGACTCTTTCAGGGCATTGACCAGCAGGTGTCCGACGCTGCCCAGCACCAGAAACAGATAGGCGATGCACAAGGCTCGCCAGTCATCCGGCTTCCCGGGCCAATTTTGCAGATTCAGCCACACGCCAAGCTTGGCCCACGCTAGCGCCCACAGAAAGCCGGAGCACACGGTTGCACCGATCATCAGAATACTCAGAGAACGCCGCCAATGGCTGCGCGACGCTCGGTATACAAGTCCGGGGCCCGCGTCAACCACTCCGTTGTCCAGGAACAACGGCTGGCGGCTGATTTCCAGGAGAACTCGATATCTGTCTTCCTGCAAAGGCAACTCTTCCTTGAAGGCGACGTGAAAATCGAGAGACTGACCAATACGCAGGCTCTCCAGCGCTTCCCTGAGCCGGCGGGGAATGGTCATGAAGCCGCAGTAATAGACTGCTTCGTGCAAGTGCGGGTCGAGATGGTTGAGCCGAGCTTGCACTTCATCGGCTTGCATTCCCGTATCGGGCCATGCCTTTTCCGCGCGACTCCATTCAGTCTCAACGAGAACCACCCAGTCTCCGAAGAAGTTGTATACCAGGGGTGCATCAATGAAGAGTCGCTTAATGGCCTCGAAGCGCTGAGCGATCTCGTCTCGGCTTGCTGCGATTACTTGATCGCTTTCGGCAAGCGCATTGGCGAGCGCCGCCGCACGGCTACTGGGGTCCGCCAGCCCGAGAACTTTGCGCAAATCCGACGATGACTGCTGCACGTCCTGAATGTAGGCGCGAATGTCCCGAAGCAGGGCGTATAAGCGAGTCGGATCGTAATCGCTTGGAATTTTCGGAGGAGCGGGGGCTATTGCAGCCATGAAAGACTCTAGTTATGTCCTATCTCTTGTAACGCACCTAAGGTGGGGTGTCAAGGCAGAAGGAGCGAGGGCGGCGTGGAAGTCTGTACAGGGCGGACTGCAAAAAAGGTGCGGGGTTAGCCGGCCTTACACCACATAGGGTTTGCGATAATCGCGCGTGAGCAGCTTGTTGGCCTCGGGGTCACTCGCGAAATTTGGTCCCGCGGTCAGCGTGAGCTTGCGGCCGACGCGGTAGCTGATGTTGGCCAGGTGGCACAGCGATGCGCTGAGGTACGCGTTGGCGATCTCGTCGTGAAGGTCCTTATAGTTTCGTGAGCGGCAGGCCTCCAGGAAATTGCGCATGTGCTGGCTAGTGCCATCGCTTCCGGGGCCTCGCTCGGGGCGTTCTTCCAGGATCAGCTCATTGCTCTCGCCTTTGAACGCCTGGAAGCCTTGATCGCTCATCGCGGCCCATCCCTCGGTTCCATAGAAAAGGTTGCCGACCATGATGTTCAGCGGGGCACCGGTGCGCGGCGCCGTCGTGGTGGGCGCGGGCGAAGAGGGCGGCGCCACAGCGCCGGCGGCGGGAGCGCGATTGCTCCGCTGCACCGGCGATCCCTCGGCGCCGGTAAGCAGACCGCGGACCTCGAATACAATTTCACGACCGCCGTAATCATATCCGGCGAGCAGAGTGTTGGGCGTTTCCTGATCGTCGTCGTAGGCGTACTTGCCGCCCTGCGCGTACGCGGTCTTGGGCCAGTCCGGATCGCCGAGGCCCCAGCGTGCGATGCCGATCTCGTGCACGCCTTGATTGCCGATGTCGCCGTTGCCGGTGTCCCAGAACCAGTGCCAGTTGTACTTGAATCGCAGCGGATTGAACGGGCGCATGGGAGCCGGACCAAGGAATAAATCCCAGTTGACGCCAGGAGGCGTGGGACCATCGGGCTGGTGGCCGATGGAGGCGCGTCGTTTAAAACAGAGCCCCTTGGCGAGATAGATCTTGCCAATCTGGCCCCCCTGCAGCGCTTGCATGGCCTTGATCTTGAACGCCATGCTGCGGTGCTGGGAACCGATCTGCAGCATGCGTTTAGTCTCACGAGCCACCTGCAGCATCTTTTGTCCTTCGTGGATGTTGTAGCAGGCCGGCTTCTCGCCATAGACGTCTTTGCCGGCTTGCATGGCCCAGATGGCCGCCAGCGCATGCCAGTGATTGGGCGTGGCGATGGAGACAGCGTCGATGCCCGGATCCGCGAAGGCCTGGCGCATGTCTTCGTATTCCTTGGCTTTTTCGCCCGTGTTCTTCTGGAGTGTCGCCTGGGCGCGCTCACGCGAGGACTGGTCTACATCGCAAAGCCCGGCGACGCGGGCTTCGCTCAGTTTGGAATAAATGCTGAGGTGATTGGAGCCGCGGCCGCCGAGTCCCACGATCGCCACGTTGATGCGGTCATTCGCTCCCCAGATGCGCGATGCGGCGGCTGCCGTGGCCGCGCCTAGAAAGAATCGGCGGGTAGTGGGATGAGACATACCTGGGCTCCTTTTCCGCTGGCCATTATAGCAAGGGGTTCGTGAACGGGTAGAATAGCGAAGGGAGAATCCACGAACGTGTTCAAGCTCTTGGTTACGTTTGCCGCAACGCTGCTATCCGTTGCCTTCTCGACGCCGCGCGCCTGGGCCGCGGATATTCTGATCCAGGCGATCCGCCAGAACGACGTCGCCGGTATTCAACAGCAGATCAAAACCGGGGCCGATGTAAACGCGAAGGGCGACCGCGACACCACGCCGCTGATGTACGCGGCCGCCTACGGCAGCGTGGAAGCCATGCGCACGCTGATCGCGGCGGGTGCGGATGTTAAGGCCAAGAACGCGTTCGAGGCGACCGCGCTGCTGTGGTGCACTTATGACTTGGATAAGGTCCGGGTGTTGGTGGAACACGGTGCCGATGTGAATGCAGCCTCCAAGCAGGGCCGAACTCCGGTGATGGTGGCGGCAGCGTATGACGGCTCGGGAGAAACGGTTAAGTTCCTGCTTGCTAGAGGTGCTGACCCGAAAGCTAAGGACTTCCGCGGCGACACGGCGCTGCATTTGGCGGCTTTCGCCAATGACCTGTCGGTGGTGAAGCTCCTGATCGATAAGGGTCTGGATGTCAACGCGCCCGGCGAGGGCGGATTGACGCCGTTGATGATCGCCGCTTCACTGGCCAATCTGGACGCGGTCAAGTTACTTCTGAGCAAAGGCGCGAACGTAAACGCGGTGTGCAGCAAACAGATGCACGGGACGGTGAAGAACGGTCCCATCGCGCTGGGCGATTTTACTCCCTTGCTGCTGGCGGTGGCCTACGGATCGCCGGCCCTGGTGAAGACGCTGGTTGACGCGGGGGCGAATGTGAATGCCAGGGACGTCCGGGGCATGACACCGCTGATGCACGCCGTCACGTCCGAGTGCCAGAAGCCCGAGGTGGTTCGGATGCTGCTGGCCAAGGGCGCGGATACTTCGCTCAAGAGCAATGATGGCGAAACGGCTTATGACTGGGCGTCGAAGTTCGGCAATGCTTCCACCATGGGCCTGCTGGGCCGGGAGACCAGCGCGGGAAAGACCGCGCCGCCCTCCACAGCTGTGGCGGTGTCCGACGTAAAGATAACGCAGGCCGGGCTGCTCAAATCGGCGGAAAAAAGCCTGGGGTTGATGCAGAATACCACCACCAGCTTTTTCAAGAACAGCGGATGCGTGGGCTGCCACCACCAGAACATGACCGCCATCGCGACCGGACTTGCGATAGATCGCGGGCTCAAGATTGACAAGAGCGCCGCCGTCGAACATCTCAAGACGGTGAAGGCTCAATGGACTTTCGTTCAAGACCTGCTGTTGCAGCGAGTGGATCCTCCAGGCGGTACCGACACTCTGAGCTATTCGATGCTGGGACTGGCGGCGGTGAAGTATCCGGCGGACGTAATGACCAGCGCGCTGGCGATTACCATCGCGGGTCAGCAGAATCGGGACGGAAGCTGGCACCAGTTCAGCGCCGCGCGAGTCCCCATGCAGGACAGCGACATCAGCCGTACGGCGCTGGGGCTGAGGTCCCTGCAGTTATACGGGCCGGAAGGCCGAAAAGCCGAAATGGAACAGCGCATCCAGCGAGCCGGCCAATGGCTGCTCCACGCGACGGCGACCTATAACGAGGAGAGCAACATGCAGTTGCTGGGATTGAAGTGGTCCGGGGCCGATGCGCCGACCATCGAGCGTCTGGCCAAGGCGCTTATCGCCGCGCAGCGGGCGGATGGAGGCTGGAGCCAGAACGCGAATCTGGGCAGCGACGCGTACGCCACTTCGGAATCGCTCTACGCGCTGAATCAAGCCGCGGGCATCCCGACTACGAGTCCTGTATACCAGCGCGGGTTGAGCTATTTGCTGCGAACGCAGCTGGAAGACGGCTCCTGGCATGTCAAGAGTCGCGCCGTAAAGTTGCAGCCGTATTTCCAGAGCGGCTTCCCGCACAATCACGATCAGTGGATCTCCGCAACCAGTACGGCCTGGGCCACCGCGGCGATTCTCCTGGCGGTTGAACGCCCGGTTTCCGCGGCATCGGCGGGCGGCCGGTAACCTTTCGTCCTCGCCGCGCTTTCCTCCCGGTCCAACGGTGGGGCAGGCGGTTTCGCCTGCCAGAGGCTGATACTATCCCGCCCACAGGCCGGCAGAAGAGAATCGTCAAGTACCGCTTCCTTCGGGCGCGGCTCAGAAGGGAGATCCCCCGGATGGTATTGCTACGGGATATGGGAGCACGCGTGAAGCCGGTGCTCGAGGTAATCGCTTGCACGGTGGAGGACGCCCTGGAAGCCGAGGCCGGCGGGGCGGATCGTCTGGAAGTAGTACGCGATCTCAGCGTGGGCGGGCTTACGCCTGCAATCTCGCTGGTGTGCGAAATTCTGCGATCCGTGAAAATCCCCGTGCGGGTGATGCTGCGCGAGCACCATGGTTTTGCGGTTGGAAACAAGGATGCGCTAGTGGCTGCGGCGCGCGAATTCGCCGCGATGGGTCTCAATGGCGTCGTGCTGGGCTTCGTGCACGCAGGAGTGCTCGATTTTCGATCCATGCGCGAAGTTCTCTCGGCGGCAAATGGACTGAATGCCACGCTGCATCACGCTTTCGACGCATTATCGGATCCAGGAGAGGCGATTCCGCTCATCAAACGAGAACTGCCGGAAGTGGATCGGATTCTGACGCGCAGCGGAGGCACGTATGTCGAAAGCGCGGGGCCGGAGATCACGATCTTGGCGGGCGGCGGCTTGGACGCGGAAGTGATTCGCGAATTGCGCGCCAGCACCACGCTGCTCGAGTTTCACCTGGGCCGCGCGGCCCAGGATGCGGATGGCAACGTCAGCGCGGCCAGAGTTCGCGCTTTATTGGCTAGTATATAGCGAGTATCAAACTCCCGCCGCCCGCTGTTTCGACCCCGCCGGGGAAACGTCGCCGGCCATGGGCAGCCATTTCGCCCACTCATGCGCCACCTCCACCAGCGCGCGGACTGCCGCCGGGGCGTGCGCGGATTTGCGGTACAACAAACCTGTGACGTTATACAGGTGCCGCTTGGGCAGCCGCAGGATGCGCAACGTCCCACGGCGGGCGTCTTCGGAGACGCTCCAGAGCGGCAGCAGCGAAATCCCCAGGCCCAGCTTGACCAGCTCTTTGATGGAATCGGCCTGGTCGTTTTGCATGACCAGGCGGGGCTCGAAGCCGGCCTCGACGCAGAAACTGCGGATAGCGTCCTCCACAATCACCGCGCGCTGATACAGGATAAACGGGCGGAGGGCGAGCTCACGGGGAGACGCCGCCACGGGGTCGCCCGGCGCCGTGACGAACACCATCTCATAGCGCCACAGCTGGACCTGCTCGAGGGCCGGCTCGGGCACCGGCAGGTTCATCATGAGCAGATCGAGGCGGCCGGCGCGCAGCTCGTCGAAAAGAAGGTGATCATTGCCGGTGGCTACGCGCAACTCGATATCGGGGTAACGGGCCAGAAAGGCGCGCAAGAGGTGAGGAACCACCGAAACGCTGATGTGCGGCCCGCAACCAAAGTGCAGCACGCCGCGGCGGACGCCTTCCAGTTCCTTGACCGCCTGCAGGGCGTCGTCATGCTGCTGGAGGATCCTGCGGGCGTAATCCACCACCACCTCGCCCGCCTGCGTTAGCGCGAGGCGGCGGCCCGTGCGCTCATACAGCTTGGCGCCAGCTTCCTGCTCCAGGCGGCGGATTTGCTCGAATACGGCTGGCGCGGAGAGGTGTACGCGCACGCCCGCACGCCCAAAGGTGCCCAATTCGGCTACCGCGATGAACGATCGAAGATGAGCCAGTTCCATGCTTCGCCCATGATTATAACGCTGCATTCGGAAATTTGGAACGATTCGTTCTGAAATTTCAAATCTTCTTTACGGACCGAGCGTTTGACAACGCTCCTCCAATCGCATATCTTCAACACCAAGGGGTTGAAAATGATACATCTACGTCGGATGTGCATAGCGCTGGCGCTCGTTGGGCTGCTGGCCGGATTAGTATACTCGCAGGCCGTGAACGGCTCGCTAGTGGGAACGGTAACGGATTCCTCCGGGGCATCCGCTCCCAGCGCCAAAGTCACGCTGACCGAAACCAATACGGGAATCGTCCGTACCACCCAAACGAACGAGAGCGGAAATTTCACGTTCTCCGATCTGCCTCCAGGCACCTACGCGGTTACAGCCGAGTTGTCGGGCTTCAAGAAAGCGGCCAGAGCCGGCGTGGATGTACTGGTGAACACCACCGAGCGTGTCGACTTGCAACTCCAGCCGGGCAGCAGTAGCGAGACTGTGAACGTCACCGCGGAGACGCCGATGCTCAAGACGGAGCGCGCTGACACCGGGCGTGTCATTGAGACGGTGCAGCTGCATGACCTGCCTCTAGGGGGCAGCCACAATTTCCAGAGCCTCACCATCCTGGTGCCCGGCGCGGCCTTGCCGGAAGGACAGCACTCCGCGTTCTTCAATCCGCAAGTCAGCCTGGCTACTCGGTTCAATGGTCAATCGCGTCTTGGCGACAATCTGCAACTCGAAGGCGTGGACGACAATGAGCGCACCGGCCTGCTGCAGGTGCTGATCCCGCCGCAGGAAGCTATCCAGACAGTGGACGTCACCACCAGTAACTTCGAAGCCGAACTCGGCCGCGCGACAGGCGGAGTCACCAATGTCATTCTGAAGTCCGGGACCAACCAGTTCCACGGGTCCGGATATGAGTTCAACCGCGTGAGCGCGCTCGCAGCCCGCCCCTGGTACGATCCCGCCCGCGGGCATTTCACCTACAACTACTTCGGAGGCTCCTTCGGCGGTCCCATCAAACACAACCGCACATTCATCTTCGGCGACTACTTGCGCATTGAGGACCACAGCGCGAACAATGATCGACTGACGCTACCGCTGGCCGACATGCGGACCGGCAACCTGAACGTTGCCGCTCCTGGCAAAACGCCAACCACGATCTACGATCCGCTGACCGGCGATCCCGCCACTGGATTAGGGCGCACGCCGTTCCAGGGGAATATTATTCCCAAGGACCGAATTAATCTGGTATCCGCCAAGATCCTGTCTATCATTCCGCAGCCGAATTTCGTTAGCGCCTCCAATCCTTTTGCTCAGAACTATTTTGTGAACAGCCCGTTCTTTCGCAATACGGATCAATTTGACGTAAAGGTGGATCACAACCAGACCGACAGCGACCGGTTCTCGGTGCGCTACAGCTTTTCTCGCCCAGTAAGCTTTGACGCCGCCGTGTACGGCATCTACGGGGGACCGCGCGGCACCGGCGGCTCGGGATTCGAAGGCACCGGCGTTCAGGGCACGCACAGCGCCGCCATCAACTACACCCACCTTTTCTCTCCGTCGTTGATTACGGAAGCGCGCTTCGGCGTGAACCGCTACCGGAACGACGCGCAGCAGGTAGGATACGGGCTGAATACGGCCGACCAGCTCGGCATCCCCGGCATCAACGGGATTCCCTGGACCAGCGGGCCGCCGCAGATCGCCTTGGACAACTTCGGCGATCCCTTCATCGGCTTCTCGGCCAGCCTGCCGTGGATCCGCGCCGAATCGAATGTGCTGTTCACGAATGTGTGGACCAAGACCAAAGGGAATCACACCATTAAGTGGGGCGGTGAGATCCGGCGCATCCGCGACGATTTGCTCCAGACGCAAACAGTGAACCCTCGCGGCCGTTACCAGTTCAGCGCCGCCCAGACTTCGTTGAAGTCGGATCCGAATACCAGCTTCACGAACTCCTTCGCCAGCTTCCTGCTGGATGTACCCTCGAACGCCGGCCGCGACTATCCGGTTATCTTCCCGGCGTACCGCGCGTGGCAGTTCTACCTTTTTGTTCAGGATAAGTGGCAGGTCACTTCCAAGCTGACCGTGGATATCGGTCTGCGCTGGGAATTCTATCCTCCGGCCACGCCGGCTCACCCGGCGGGCTTCTCCCAATTCAATCCGGTCAACGACACGCTGGTGATCGCCGGAATCGGCGGGAACCCGTCGAATCTGGGCCTGAACACGAACTACAAGGATTTCGCGCCGCGCCTCGGGATCGCGTACCGCTTGAACGAAAAGACCGTAGTCCGCAGCGGTTTCGGAATCAGTTACGCTCCGTTCCCGGACAACACCTACGCCTACAATTTCCCGGTGAAGCAGAATAAAACCTATTCGCAGCCAGGCGGTTGCAGCATCTGCGGCGTGATACTGGACAACGGACAACCGGCGTCGTTCCAGAATGGATTCCCGCCCTTCCCCGCGGCAACCATTCCATCCAGCGGGATCATCTCTCATCCGGATCCGAACCAATCGTATTTCTTCATCAATACGAAGTTCCGTGAACCTTACGTGGAATCGTGGAACCTCGCGGTCCAGCGCGCTCTGCCGTTCAATATGTCGCTTGAAGTTGCCTATGTTGGAAATCATGGCGTCGATCAGCCGGCCATTTATGCTTTGAACGCATCCCACACCCTGGGAGCGAATCAAGCGGGCCAGCCGCTGTTTGCAGCCTATGGCCAAAAGGGCAGTGTCGATGATCGTTACGTTGGTTTCAGCTCGGCGTACCACGGCCTGCAAAGCAAGCTGGACAAGCGCTTCTCGGGCGGTTTCGCCTTGACGACGAGTTACACATATTCCAAGGCGATGGGCATGCAATCAGAGGATGCCGGCCTCGATTTCTACATCAACCCCAGGCGTAACTGGCGGCGGCTGGACTTCGACCGTACCCACACTTTCGCTCAAAGCTATGTCTACGAACTGCCCTTCGGCAAGGGCAAGAAGATGCTGACCTCCGGTCCGGGCTCTTGGATTTTGGGCGGCTGGCAGGTGAATGGAATTCTGACCATCTATACCGGACATCCGTTGACCACTTTCGCCGGAACCTCCTCCGTACTGGGCGCGCCCGGCAATAACAATACGTTGAACTGGTTTGGACCTGGAAAAATTCCCACGCCCAAAGGTAACGGCTTGAGCGGCATCTGGTTTACCAACACCATCTGCAACTTCAACGCCGCCAAGGGAGCGCTGGTGACGACGCAGTGCTTCGCGCAACCGGGCGCGGAGAACGGCGGACTTCCCGAGTTCGGCAACCTCGGCCGGAACTTCATGAGCGGCCCCGGACAATGGAATGTGGACGCATCCGTGTTCCGCAATTTCAACGTCACCGAACGCTGGAAGATCCAAATCCGCGGCGAGGCTTTCCACGCTATGAACACACCGCAGTGGAACGATCCGAGTACGGATATCAACAGCACCAACTTCGGCAAGATAACCGGCGCCGGCGGCAACCGTTCCATCCAGCTAGGCGCAAAAATCCTGTTCTAACTCTGTTTGTGGGGCGGGGCCCCTGCCCCGCAGCCGGCCCCCCGGCCGGCTCTTCTGGGGCGAGGAGGGAGCCCTCCCCTACCGGTGGAACTTGCCCGTCAACTCCGGCCAGAATTCTCTAAAGATCGCGATCGGAAAGTTCAAACCGTAGTTCCAGTTCCCCTGGCGCAGCCCATCGCCCTTGTAGTTGTAGCGGGCCGGCATTACCGGCACGTTGAGCATCCCTCCGCCATACGCCCCGAGTACCCGCGACAACGAAAAGCGCTTGTGTCCCTGGTTATTTCTAGCCGTGAGGGGCGAGAACAGCGCGTGTCCGGTTCGCGGGAAAAACCCCGAGCACTTGCAGCGATAATACGTGTTGTCTTCGCCCAGGGCGGCGGCCGCTCCATATTCGATGGTGTTCGAAGCCACCAGGTTGAGCACCGTGAGCCCCAGCTGCTTCCCGTACCCCGTACCGCTCTTGCCCCACTCCGGGACAACATCCGTGGCCATTGTGAAGGCGGCCTGAATCGGCTGGGCCAGAAGCGTGGCAGGTCCGAAGGTGGTCCGCGCGTAGTGATTTAAACGGTCGCGCTGGGTGAGAGGAACGTAAACATCGGGCTCCGGGCTGCTGGCCACCGTGTCAAAGCTCCGGTGCGTGCCCGGCTGGGTCTTCTGCTGGGCGAAGGCACACCCCACCGCCAATGCGACAACAGCCAACGATTTCAACATGCCATATCATGGCACATTGGGCGGCGGGGTCCGCGGCAGACGCTCGATCCGAATGCGCGCGATGCGGTTCCGGTCCATTTCCGCGATCACGAAACGGCGGCCGCCAAACTCCACTTTTTCCCCCTGTGTCGGGATATAACCGAGCTGGAAAAGGATGAATCCAGCCAAGGTCTCGAAGCCGGCGTCGCCTGGAAGCGTGAGTCCATATTGCGTGTCCAAATCGCGGATAGTGGTGGCGCCGTCCACCTCAATTACAGGGGCTTCGGCGCGCGGCTTGGGACGCTTGGCGTCATGTTCGTCGCCGATCTCGCCAAAGATCTGCTCCAGTACATCCTCCAGCGTCACCAGACCGGCGATGGTGCCGAACTCATCCACCACGATCGCCAGATGCACGTGGCTGGCCCGAAAGTCGTCGATGAGGTCGTGCAGCTGCTTGGTTTCCGGGACCACCAAAGGTTTTCGCAGCAGCCGCTGGACGCGAAAATCGCGCACCGGACGGCGGCGATCGATGGCGATACGGCGCTCCTCCCAGACGCGCATCAGGTCCTTGAAATGGACATAGCCGATGATGCGCTCGGGCGTCTCCTCATAAACCGGCAGGCGCGAGTACTGGTTTTCCACCATGGCTCGTAGCAGCTGGTTGAGCGTCGCGGTGACCGGAATGGACACGATGGCGTTGCGCGGGACCATGATTTCGCGCACGTAGTAATTCTGCAGCTCCAGCAGCGCCTGGATGGCGTCATCCTCGAAACGGTGCAGGTGCCCCTCACTGCGGCTCGCGCCCACGATGAATTTCAGCTCTTCCACCGAGTGCCCGGCGGCTGAGTGTCCGCCTCGCAGTCCGATCATGTGGGACAGCGCAGCGGCGGACCGCTCGGCCACGAACACGAACGGCGCGGAGATCCGATCGAAAATCACCAGCACCGGGGCCACCAGCAGCGATAGGCGATCGGCCTTTTCGATGGCCAGATTCTTGGGCACCACTTCGCCGATCACCACGTGGGCATAGCTGATGAGCAGAAACGCGATGCCGAAACTGATTCCGTGCAGCCAGGGGTCCAGGCGCGGAGTCGCGAGCGGCTGAACGAGACCGAGCAGCAGTTGATAAACGGTGCCCTCTCCAGCCCAGCCGAGTCCCAGACTGGCTAGCGTCACCCCCACCTGTGTCACCGAGAGCAGACGGGCGGGGTTGGCGAGCAGATTGAGAGCAGCCTGTGCGGCGGCGTTTCCCTGCTCCGCAAGGGCGCGCAAACGGCTGCGGCGGACCGACACCAGCGACACTTCGGCGGCTGCGAAGAATCCGTTCAAAACGATGATGATGACCAGGATCAGTAAGCGGAGGGACATGCGTGGGATAAAATCATCGAAGTGCGCCTGAAAACAGCGGTCAAAACCATCAACTTGAGCATAGCGGTTTTAATCGCGGCGCTACTGGCGGTGGCATACTGGTTCGCGTGGCGGCCGCTGCCGGATGTTTCGGGCGATTTGCGGGCGCCCGTGACCGGACCGGCTACCGTCGTTCGCGACGCGCTGGGTGTCCCGCACATCCAGGCGGCAACCTGGGAAGACGCGATTTTCCTGCAGGGCTACGTGACCGCTCAGGACCGGCTCTGGCAGATGGACGCCCTGCGGCGTCTGGCCGGCGGCGAGTTGAGCGAAATTGTGGGCGCGAGCGCGCTCGAAGTGGATCGCGAAGCGCGCCGGTTGCGCATGCGGCGCATGGCGGAGCAGCAATATTTGACCCTGCCCGTAGCGGACCGGCAGGTGCTGGCGGCCTACGCGCGCGGCATCAACTTCTTTATCGAGACGCATCGCGGCCGATACCCGGTGGAGTTCACCATACTGCGCTATGATCCGCGCCCGTGGAGCGTGGTGGATTCCATACTGGCGGGGTTGCAAATGTACCGGAACCTGACCACCACCTGGGTCCAGGAAGTGAAGAAGGCTCAAATGCTGGCGGGCGGCGACAAGGCCAAGGTGGATGCGCTATGGCCTTCGCGAACTGGGCGCGAAGTGCAGCCGGGGTCGAATGCGTGGGTGCTGGCAGGCTCGCGAACGGCTACCGGAAAACCGATTCTGGCCAACGATCCACACCTTGAGTTTTCGCTGCCATCGACATGGTACATGGTTCACTTGCGAGCGCCAGGACTGAATGTCACCGGCGTTGCCCTGCCCGGCGTGCCCGGCGTAATCATCGGGCACAATGAGCGGATCGCATGGGGCGTGACCAATCTCGGGTATGACGTGCAAGATTTGTATCGTGAATCGCTCGATCCGCGCAACGGGCGGTACCGGTTTCGCGGCCAAGTGGAGCAGGCGCGCTTTGAACGCGAGCTGATCCCGGTGAAGGGCGCCAAACCGGTGGAGTTCGCGCAATGGGTGACGCGGCATGGTCCTGTGAGTCCCGGCGATGGCAATCAGTATCTGGCGCTGCGCTGGGCCGCAGCGGAATCGGGGTCGTTCCAGTTTCCATTTTTTGATATTGACCGGGCGCGCAACTGGGATGAGTTTACGGCGGCGATCCGGCGCTTCCCCGGTCCGGGGCAGAACATCGTATACGCCGATGTGGACGGGAACATCGGATATCATGCCACGGGAATGCTCCCGATCCGGCGCAACTATGACGGAGACGTCCCCGTGGATGGATCGTCCGGCGAGTGGGAGTGGGATGGCTTCATCCCCTTCGAGCAGTTGCCCGCCAGCTTTAATCCGCCATCCGGAGCGATTGTCACCGCCAACCAGAATCCGTTTCCGCTGGATTATGCGTATCGAGTGCATGGCGAGTTCGCGCCGCATTACAGATCAACTCAGATTCGCGATTTGCTGTTCGCCAAGAAGGGTTGGAAGGCGGAAGACATGCTGGTGGTCCAGAAGGACGTGTATTCCGGATTCATGCATTTTCTGGCGCGGCGGATTGTGACAGCCTGGGATGCGAAAAAGGCGTCGAACCCGGATCTGAAAGAGGCGGTGGACTTGCTGCGATCCTGGAACGGACAGATGGAAAAAGGCACGGCGGCGCCGGAGATCGTGTCGTTCGCTTATCAGGAAGTCCGCAAACGCGTGGCCGAAAGCGCATCGCCGGGAAAGGGCCAGGTTTACACCGATCAGATGGGACCCGCCGTGGTGGAAGAAATTCTGGCGAGCGGCGCGACAGGCTGGTTCGCGGATACGGACGCCATGCTGCTGAAGGCGCTGACGGACGCAATGGAAGAGGCTGAGCGGACCCAGGGCAGCAGTTTCAAGCGCTGGGATTACGGCAAGTACAATCAGCTGACCATTAAGCAGCCAGTGCTGGATCAGATTCCGTGGATCGGCAAATGGTTCAACGTGGGGCCGGTGAAGATGAGCGGATCGTCGACCACCGTCAAGCAGACCACCACGAAGGTGGGCCCGTCCATGCGCTTTGTGGCGGATCTGGCGGACTGGGAGCGGTCACTGAACAACATCACCATCGGCGAAAGCGGCCAGCCGCTGTCGAGCCACTATACCGACCAATGGGCCTCGTACTGGTCCGCCAAGAGCTTTCCGATGCAGTTTGAAAAACTGGATGGGAAAGCCACATTGACGTTCCGCCCGAAATAAATCTTCGGAGCTAAGGAAGCGGTCGGCCCGACGGGTGGGGCAGGATAGTATCCTGCGGCCGATTAGTAATCGGCCTCTGGCAGGCCACGGCCTACCCCACCAGTCCTTACTGATTCCCCAAAAACTCGACGTGAACGTAAGTACCTAGCCTGGTGTTATACGCCAAGTACCAGCCCTCGTGATCCGGATCCTCGTAGACTACGATCTGGTCACGATTCCAATACCAGTTGTTGGTGAAATTGTAGTCGTACGGGGCCACGCTGAAATAGTAGTTGTTGAACCAGAAGCGCTCCCTGTTCCCGCCCGCCAGACGATAGGTATGGCCGGCGCCGAAACCACCCTCGAAGCGTCCATGGGCCCATGCACGGTCAGTCCGGTAGTTGACGTCACTGCGGCCTGAATCATGCCCAATCCACTGATCGTTGGTGTGCACGTGCGGCGCATTCGGATGCCCGGACCGATCGGAATACTGACCACCCCGGTCGGCATATCCGCGGTTTTGGGCGCCGCGCTGCTGCTGTGCCTGCTGCTGCTGCTGTTGCTGTGCGCGCTGATGATCCTGCTGTGCCCTCTGTTGCTGTTGCTGTTGCTGCTGCTGTTGCTGCTGCTGCTGTTGTTGTTGCTGCTGCTGTTGGGCACGCTGCTGCTGCTGTCCCTGTTGCTGCTGTTGATCGCGCGCGCGTGCAGGGTCCGGGCCCCGAGCGGGAACATGTCCACCTCCAACGTCCCGGCGCCCGCCACCGCGTTGTTCGTCGCGCCTGTCTTGGGCAGTTGCGGAAATTAGAAAAACAGAAAACACCGCAACCAGTCCTATAGTCCTTTTCATAGAGGTCTCCAGTCTCGCGGGCGCCGGGCCAAAGCAGGGTCCGGACTTTGCTCGCTATTTGGTTAGACGCGCGCGTGGACTCGCGTTACATCTCTAAGTAATTAAAGTTGTTAATCTCTATACCGACCCCACCCGGCCGGCTGCAAACAAACGGCGATCCATGGTGTTCAGGTTGCGTTCCATGGCTGCCGTCAGCAAAGGCGTGTGCCGGATGTCGCAAAGATAGGACGGAATCTCCCACACGTCGTCTGCGGCGGTCATCCAATGGATAGGGTCAAAACGGCGCAGCCCGACCGGCCGCGAATAGGCGCGCAGCGTCTTCTGGCCGCGCAGATTGTAATAGTGCTCGAAATATGAGAGCGCCAGCTCGCGTACCGTCCGATACACCGGCTCGCGAAAGCGCAAGCCCGCGAAATTCGATTTGGCGATGGCCCCCCAGTGGCCGCGCTGGCGGAAGATCGCCAGGACATGATCGCTATCCTGCGTAGCCGCCAGGTCCAGCAGCAGCGGAGGAAACCCTTGCACGCGCAACGCGGCGGCCGCAAACAGAGCGCCCTCCATGCAGTGGGCCACCCGATCGCGCAGTACCCGGCGGGGCGAATAACAGGTATCGCCTTCCGGCTCCTGGTTGTAGGCGATATCGCGGTCCAGAAACCGCTGGATCAGTGCGGGCGTCTTGAGGCGCTGTAGCTGCCTCCATTCCGTAGGTGTAAATCCGTATCGCTCCATCAGGATTGACGTTCCAAGATAACAATTCGCCGGAAACATCGGGGGGCGGGCGGAGTCCATATAGCGACAGGAGATACATTATGAACAAAGATCAAGTTTCCGGAAAATGGGATGAAACCAAAGGCAAAGTGAAGGAAGAGTGGGGCAAGGCGACCAACAGCCCGGCCACCCAAGTCGACGGCCTCGTTGACCAAGCCAAAGGCAAGGTGAAGGGCTTCGTCGGCGACGTCAAGGAAGAAGTGAAGAAAGAAGACGAGCGCCAAGGCCTCAAGCGCTAAGGACGTTTCGCGCATTCATAGTTCGTTCGGAGGAAGCGGCGCGCGCCCGAAATGGCTCGCGCCGCTTAAGTTTTTTCAGGGCTGGTGGGAATGCGAATCAGCACCCAGGCCACCGCCGCGAACCCGAGCAGCGATAGCCAGCCGCCCCAAGCCGCATAAAACGGTACCGTCGCGATAGCCGGCACGCCCGCGACAAACAGTACCGCCAGCAGGATTCCGATAATCGCCTCCCCCGCGATTAAGCCCGAAGCCAAAAGCGTCCCCTTCTCTTCGATCCGCAGGCGCCGTTCCTCAGAAGCTCGCGCGCTGATCCGATCGACAATCCACTTCAGCATGCCGCCCACGAAAATCGCGGACGTAGTGTCGAACGGGAGATACATTCCCACCGCCACCAGCATGGGAGCCCGAGCGCCGCACAACACCATGGCAAGACCGAACGCGGCGCCGATACCGAGCAGTCCCCAGGCCATTTGGCCGCCCACGATGCCTTTGGCCAGCTGCGCCATCAAGCCCGCCTGCGGCGCCGGAAGCGCTCGGCCGCCGATTCCGCCCGTATCCAGATTCGCCGCGTGCAGCGCGATGATGGGTCCCATCAGAAAGAAGGCCAGCAGCACTACCGCGATGATCTCCACCATCTCCATCTTCCAGGGCGTTCCCCCGAGCAGATGTCCGGCTTTGAGATCCTGAATCAGCGAACCCGATACGGAGCACGCTACCGACACCACCGACGCGACTCCCAGCACCGCGGCCACACCCGTGAGCCCGGTGACTCCGATCGCGAGCATCACTAGCGCCGAAAGAATCAGCGCCAGCAGCGTGAGGCCGGAGAGCGGCTGGTTGGAGCTGCCCACCAGCCCCACCAGGTATCCGCCGATGGCCGAGAGCACGAATCCGGTAATGGTCATAACCACGGCCGCGATGATCGCCGACCAAAGCCCGCGCGTAAAGTAAAAATAGATCGCCGTAATAGGGACCAGCAGGATGGCCGTGGAGAGCACCACCCAGCGCGCTGGAATATCGCGTTCGGTCCGCTCCACCGCCGCATCGGCCGTGCCGGAGGAGCGCACGCTGAAGATGCCGCGCATGGAATTGAACAGCGACGAGCGCATCGAGTACATGGTGTTGGCGGCGCCTACCAGCATCATCCCCACCGCGATGGGGCGTACCACGTTGTACCAGAGCGTATACGCAGCGATACCGGTGTCGGTGGTTCCGATGCGGCGCGGCAGGTCGGGATCGAAAAACAGCAGCAGCGGGATGAGAATCCACCACGCGATGATGCCGCCGGCCACGTTGATGGAAGCTAACTCTGGCCCGATGATGTAGCCGATACCGATCAGCGCGGGCGAGAGGCTGGGCGTGGACCAGGGAATGCCGCCCAGGTGCGAAACGTCGCCGATGGGCTGCTTCTCATAGTTGAAGTGGCGAATCAAGGATCTCGGGAACGCCAGGAAGCCTTCGGAATACTCGCGGAAGATTTGCAGTCCTTTGTCGGATTTCAAAATCTGGATGAGTCCGCCGAAGGCCATGGCGCCGAAGACATATTTCGGCGCGCCGCTCGACTGCGCTTCGCCGCTGCGCACAATCTGCGCGCTGGCGACGCTCTCGGGCCACGGCAAGTTCGCATCCACGCACAACGGGCGGCGCAGCAGGATGATGAAGAAGATTCCGATCAGGCCGCCGGTGAGCAGGATCAGCGTGGCTTCCCAGTAGTGCGAGCGCAGATCGGTCCACAGGTGCGCGCCGTTGATCTCCACCATCATGAACGCCGGGATGGTGAAGATGGCGCCCGCCACCAGCGCTTCGCCGACGCTGGCGGCGGTGCGCGTAATGTTCTGTTCCAGGATGCCGCCGCGAAAAGCCGGGATGCGGAACAGCGCCATCGCGATGACTGCCGCCGGAATGGTCGCCGCCACCGTCTGCCCAGCGCGCATTCCCAGATACGCGTTGGCGCTGCCGAAAACGAAGGCCAGGAAGACTCCAAGCGCGACAGCCTTGAAGGTCATCTCGGGCGCGGATTTGTTGGAGCCGGGTTGCACTCAAAGCATGGTAGCAGGGTACTCCCGATATTGTGCGAAGCCTACATGATTGCACGGAGAATAAAGCACACTCGCCAGGACTAACTGAGGTAAGCGCTCACCGCGCGCCGGTGAATCGAAAATGCCGGCGCAAGAAGCGTAACCTGTCCGAGGAGAATCCTGATGTCTGTCTTGAGGAGTCGTGTGTTCTTACCAGGCGCTTTGATCGCGCTGACGCTGGCCGCCGTGCCGGCGCATTCCACCATCATCGCCACCTACACGGTCCGAGCCAATTGGCTGGCCGCTCTCAGTGGACAACAGACGCTGGATTTCTCAGGTCTGGCGCCGGCCAATGGATCCACCAGCTACCCCTCGGGTGTAGCGCTGGCCTCAGGGACCATCGTTTTTACGGCGTTGAACGGCAGCCTGCAGGCAGTCGACACGGGCTTCAGCTCTTTCTACAACTACGGGACCGGAGTCGCACTGATGATCGCGTATGACCGGCCGTCCGGCAATCCGGCGCCCACCTTCCACATCGTCTTGCCGTCGGCCATTACGGCTTTCGGCGTGGATCTGTTCACCGTGAGCCCGCATGCCTTGAGCTATTCCATTGTGGCGGCGGGCGGAACTTACACGGCGCCCACTTTCAATCAGCCCACTCTGGGCTTCTTCGGCGTAGTGGCGGACTCGCCCATTTCCGCGGTGGATCTAACGGTCCTGGGGACGGTTTTCAACGGAGGAACCATCGGGCTGATCGATAACTTTTCCTACGGAACCGCGGCCCAAGATACGCCGGAAGTTGCCAGCATGATTCTGATCGGCTCCGGGCTGGTGGTGCTGGCGGGATTGAAGAAGCGCAAGCGACGCGCGCTGCCGTCGATAAATTACTCCTCCCCCATAATGGAGATGTGAAGGCCGCCAGAATTCACCAGCACGGCAGTCCTGAAGTACTGAAGTACGAAGACGCACCCGATCCCCGCATCCGGGCCGATGAGGTGCTGATCCGGGTCCGCGCATGCGCGCTGAATCGTCTGGATTTGTGGGTGCGCAAAGGACTGCCCGGCATTCAAATTCCCATGCCGCACGTGCTGGGGAGTGACATCGCTGGCGAAGTAATTGAAACCGGCGAACTATGCGAGCGGATCAAACCCGGTCAGCGCGTGCTGCTCTCTCCGGGACTCAGCTGCCGCCAATGCGAGCAGTGCCTGCTGGGCCTGGATAACCAGTGCCGGCGCTATCATCTGTTCGGCACCGCGGTGGATGGCGGGAATTGTGAACTGTTAGCCGCACCCGAGTATGCGGCGATTCCAATTCCCGATACCCTGAACTTCGAATCCGCGGCTGCCGCGCCGCTGGTATTTCTCACCGCCTGGCACATGCTGCTTACCCGCGCCCGAATGGAGCCCGGCGAGGATGTGCTGGTGCTGGCGGCATCCAGCGGCGTGGGCATGGCGGCCGTCCAGATCGCCAAGATGTTCCACAGCCGCGTGATCGCCACCGCCGGCGGCGACGCCAAGCTCGCCAAGGCGCGCGAGCTGGGCGCCGATTACGCAATCGATCACTATAAGCAGGACATCGCGGCCGAAGTGAAGAAAATCACAGGCAAGCGCGGCGTGGACATCGTGTTCGAGCATGTTGGCGAGGCCACATGGCAGAAGAGCCTCGCCAGCCTGGCATCGAACGGCCGCCTGGTTACCTGCGGCGCCACTACGGGCTACGACGTAAAACTGGACCTCCGTTTCCTGTTCAGCAAACAGCAATCCCTGCTGGGCTCGTACATGGGCACCATGGGCGAGCTCCACAAGGTGCTGAAGTTCGTCTTCAACGGCACGCTAAAACCCGTAGTAGATCGCGTCTATCCTCTGTCTGAGATCACAGCAGCCCACCGCCGCCTGGAAAATAACGAACAGTTCGGAAAAGTCGTAGTAACCCCATAGCGATCGGACCAGCTGGTGGGGCAGGCGGTTTCGCCTGCCAGAAGCCGATTGCTCCCCTACCGAATCTCAAACGTCCCAAACGCCAGCCCAAACTCCCTCGGATCCGCCGCCACCGGATGCGACGTATGATTCAAATCCACCGCCACCTCCACCGCCGCGCGTCCCGTAACCGACCCCGGAAGCTTGAACTCAAACCCGAACCTCCCCTCCGGAATCAGAACGTCCCCACCCAGCAACTCCCCATCCACCGACACTCGCATTCTCAGCGCCCCCGCCTTCAACAGCACACCCGGACACGATCCCTTCACATACAATTTTTCCCCATCCCGCCCGGGACCCCGCAACTTCACGGTGGCATGTTTCGGCATCCAACGAAAGCCGCCTTCGTTGGGATACCACTCCGGTCCAAGTTGCTTGTCGTAAATCGGATTACCCGCATCCACCAGCGCCGCCAGCGCGTTAGCTGCCGGGGACGCCGGCAAGGCACCGTACTCAGCCGTGCTCTCCCGGATTTCACCGCCCGCCAGGTTATACACCACCGCCTGCTTCCTATCAAGCAGGCTTTTCTCCAGCGCCGGATCGATAGAAAGATCCGGCATCGCCGCCCGCGCCTCATTCGTAATTTCAGGATTCCCCGCCGAAGCCAGGTAAACTTCCTTCAGCCCAAACAGCCGAAAAGGATGGTGGTGCACCACGGACCAGAAGATTCCACTGCTGACGCCGGTAAGCAAAACCGGCGTTTCCGGGTGAGTATGGCTGAGGGCGGCCACCCCCAGAACCAGCCGCTTGGTCTCCTTGGCGCTGTAATAGAGCAAGAGCGTCTGGTGCCGGGCTACTGGGAGGGATACGGACAGATACGTCGCTAGCAGCACGCTGGCGGCGATCCGGGCGGCCGGTCCCGAGTGCCAGCCCGACACAAACGCCCAGCCACCCCACATCGCCAGCCCAATCAAAGGAATGGTCAGATAGTAATCGCTGATGTGATCCCGGAGCGGCAGCACCGGCGCCAGCACGATCAGAAACCAGGCCGGGAAAAATGCCGCCACGGTGCGCCGTCGCCACAGTCTGCAGATCAGAAATCCGATCAAGCCGGCCATCAAACCGGCCTCCATCGCAATCAGCCACCCCGACCACGGAACGTCCAGCACGGTCAACCGGGCTGGTCCCAACGCCCATTGCCAATAAGTCCACAACGTGGAGACGACGCTTTGATCCCAATGCATCCTATAAGGACCGCCGGCCTGAAGCGGCGCGGCCGCGATGTGCGCCGCGGCGTAAATTCCGGATGCCGCAAACAGAGGCAGCGTCTTGAGGAGAACTCCGCGAGCGCAACACAGGGCGAAGAATACCGCCAGCGCGGGATAGACGACGTTCAGCTCCAGCACCAGAAATCCCACCAGGAAAGCGACGCACTGCGCAACATAGAAGCGCCATTGTCTTGTCTCCACGAATCGCAACAAGAACCAGAAAGTAAGCAGCAGGAAAAACGCGCACAGCAGTTCGTAGTAGATCGCGGTCCAGGACATGGCCACCGCCAGCGCTTCATTGACAATCCACAGAACCGCCGCCCACCATGCCGCCGCGCGCGATCCGGTCAGCCTGGCGCAAACCACCATGATCAGGATCAGCACGGCGGCGCACGTGAGAAAAGCCATGATCCGGTAGGGCAGCGGATTCATACCGAACATTGAGTAGAACGAGAGGAAGAACACACGCTCGCTCAGAGGCCGGATGGTGCCTTGCGCGAACGGCGTGAACAGCGCCCACCAGAAGCTGTGTTCGCTGTCCATCAGGCCGCGCAGATTAAGCCACGCGAAATCGTCTTTTTGGAACCAGCAGATCAGGCCAGGCCAGTAAAGCGCGACCGCCAGAAGTGGAGGAGAGGCCCAGTAGGCGGCGGTTCTGGGGCTAACCCGCATCGCTCAAATCCGGAGCCGGGAATACACGCTCGTCGTCACGTACGAAATACGGACAGTCGCGCAGCGGCAAGAATCCCACGTTCGCCCGGCTGCCCACCACCGTAAAAACCAGAATCAATGCCGTCGGGATAGCCTGCAAAAGAATAACGCCCAGGATCCCGGCCAGCCACGCGGTAAGTCCAAGCACGCTGAGCCGCGTTGTGAAGTATAGAGCGATGCCCGTAGCCACCAGCAGCGCTTCCAGCGTGAGTGCCAGTGCGATTCCCACCAGCAGCCGCGCTCCGATGATGTCGCCATATACAAAGAATGCGCTGAGCCCATGCAGCAGCAGCGCGATAAAGTTCATCTTGGAGCCGCCGGTCAGCCGCTCTCCGCGCGCGATGGGAACGGTTCGAAACAGTATCCGCGAGCGGATGACGGCGGCGGCGTAATGATTCCAGATCTCCGGCACCACCACCAGCTTCGCCAGGCCTTCAAATGGGACCACGCTGAAATTGCCCACCCGCACCTGATCGCCTGTAATCAGCCAGTGCAGCATCCGGTAAACGCGATACAGAAAACGGAAAGAGAAGCGCTCCAGCCGCTTGGCGCGCGCCGCGAAGATGATGGACCGCCCTTCATCGCTGTCAAAACTCCGGATCAGCGCCGGAACGTCCGACGCCCGGTCTTGCCCATCCGCATCCATCACCACCACCGCGCCGCAAGGCAGGTTTTGATAGACGAACACCATCCCCACCGCGATGGCGCGCTGGTGGCCTAGATTTCTGCGGAGGTGCAGTATCCGGACGCCGCGCAACACACGATACGATTGCGACCCGAATCCCCCAGGCATCGCCAGCGTCGACCCATCGTCGATTAGTAGCACCTCGGGAGCAATCGGGCATCCCGCCAGCTCGCGATCCAGATCCTCCAGCAGCAGCCCCGCCGCCTCCCAGTCGTTAAACATCGGGATAAGGATAACGGTGCGCCGGCTAGGTTCGATCACTCTCGGTGCATGTGGCTGCGCGATAACCCGCCATTATCTCACACCCCTTCCACCGGCATCGCTCACCCCGTTGCTGCTCACTGAAACGCCAATCCCTTACTCAATTACTGATCACTTCGGAGCCGCGACCATAAGGGAGCGATCGCCCACCCACGCCCCCTACTTCACCGCATAATCCCCATACGCACACAGCTTAAACCCCTCCGCCAACGAATATGCCCGGCACCAATCCAGAAAATGCTCCTCGTTCTCCACACGCGTCTTAAACACCGCATGCCCCCGTATCTTAACCGTCCCGCGCAACTGTTTCGTCGCGGTAACGTAGGACGCTGGCAGCACGACTGCGATTCTCAACGTATCGGCGTCTCGCGGCGCTATGAACCCAATGTTCTCATTGAATGACTGCGCCTCCGCCGCTCCCGCCGATTCAAAATAAACTGTCTGCTTAACCACTGTGTTATCCGCCGGTGTGTTGCCGCCATTGAACAGCTCGGCCGTCACATTTAGAAGAATCCGCTTGCCTCCGCCCGAAACCGCATCCTCGGACGTCGAGGTTTGAAAGTTACGAATCGTAAGATAAGCCTGCTGCGCCATTGCGTTGAATTGCAGATTCATCGTCAGCGCACGATAGGAAAGCCACGCCGAAAACCCGCTGGCGCCCAACGCGCCAATCGTCAGCAAAATCGTGATCCAATGCGGGCGATCCGCGATCTTCCGAGCGGGAGTGGCGGTTTCCTGAGGCCCTGGTTCATCACTCGGCGGCAATGGCGCCGCATCGGATTCTTTCATTGGCAGATGATAATCCTTTCCCTGGGAACGCGCAACAACGCTCCGCCAGTTTTGCGTTCGAAAGCTGCGGAAAGCGCCGACGGACCCTAACCAGGCTTGCTCTCTTGCACGATTTCGTTCAAACTTACGTCAAGTACGGGTAGTACGAAAGGCCGGATGCGTCAGTTATTCCTGCTTGCGATTATCTGTGCGCCCGCCGCATGGGCGTGCAGCTGTGCGGGTTATCCGTCGGCAAAAGACGCGTGGCTCGATTCTCCGCTGGTATTCGTCGGATTCGTCAAAAAGACCGATCCTAAGATTACTAGCGAGCGCGGCATGTCCGGTGAACAAACCACCTGGGTGGGCGTCACCGAGCCGTTTAAAGGAGTAAAGAAAGATCAAGTGCTCGAGCTGCGGGATCAGTTCAGCAGCTGCTTCGGAGGGTTTCGTGAGGGTACGGCACTGTTATTTTATCTCTACCCCGGGCAGAAGAAAGACACCTGGGTGGCGCCGGCCTGCCATCGCTCCCGCTCGATCAACGATGCCGCGGACGACCTGAAATTCCTGTATGGGCTTCCGGCCTCGGCTCGCGGGAACAGAGTTTCGGGCACCGTCCAATTGTGGGAGGACGATCCCGTTAAGGGGTTTCACATGAGCCGCGAGTTAGGTGAGGTGCATGTGCGCGCCATTGGCGCCTCGGGCTCATACGCAACCCTCACCGACACACACGGACTTTACGAATTCCGCGACCTGCGGCCAGGCACGTACGCCATCAAAATCGACTATCCCAAGCGAACGGTACTGCGTTTTCCCATCGCATTTGGAAAAACTGGTTTGCAGCGCCGCGCAGGTTCGTATAAGGACGATGACATCAAGTTAGATGTGACCGACGAATCGGGCAACGGATTCGATTTTGTCCTCTCGCCCGATACGCGAATCACTGGTCGCGTTCTCGGCCCAGCTGGCTCCCCTATGAAAGACGTCTGTCTTGACATCGAACCGCTCCAAAGCTCTTCTGAAAACGCTTCACGAATCTTTGCTTGCACCAAACCCGACGGCTCGTACGTACTCGACAAGATGTCAGCGGGAAGCTACCGCATCGTCGCCAATCGCACCGGACAGATGACCGCAGCCGCGCCGTTTGGCCGACTGTATTATCCCGGCACGCCCGACACAAACAAGGCGGGTGTCCTGACTATCGCCGCAGGCCAGCACCTCGACGGAATCGATTTTCGTATATCGGAACTTGCCCGCCGCATTGAACTCCGGGGGCGGCTCAGCTTCAGCAACGGTGTTCCTCTGGTGGATCAATCACTCGATTTCCAGGGAGATGATGGCCGCTACCGGCAATATGGCCGCACCGACCGCGATGGCAATTTCGTGATGCAGACCTCGCAGGACGACCGGGCACACTGACGGGTGAAATTTCAATATGGCGCGACCAGGAGGGCGCCTGTCCCCAATTCAACGCAAAATTCAATCCCAAGGGGTATGCGGTATTTCTGAAGTCCATGCCATATCCCGTTGCCGGCGACAAAAACCTTTCCGGCTTGGAAGTTATGTTTCCCTTCCCCTCGTGTGATGCATGGCTCAAGAAACAAGCGGAACGGAAGCAATTCTGACGGCGTCATGGCCGCCCTCTTTACTCGACTCGCCGCCTGTCGCCTACTTGCCCGCCTGCAAACTCAGATCGAGTATGCGCGCCCCCGCGCGCAAGTTTCGCAGAATCTCATCAATATGGGATACAGAGATATATCTTCAGCAGTGCTTGCACGGTAAAGAGCACCGTTCCAGCCAGCAAGAACCCGATCTTGCAGGGCTTCGTTCTCAGCGGGTATTTACGCCTATCGACGAGTCATCGTCTTGGTAAGCATTATGCTGACTCGCATTGGGAAAACTACCCGATGACCACAACATACCAAGGATGGGCCGTTCGTCGCCCGACTCGAACCAGGGCTCTAATTGAACCACCCCTAAGAAACCCAGTCACCATCCTCGCCAAATACCGCATCCCCTTTCCCCTCATCCACCTACACACATTTCCGTACCCCCAATTTTCTCCTCGCTCCAACCCCCGTGCTAACTTCGAACCGGAGCGAAACCTATGTCCAATAATCCAGTTTCCATCAACGACCGCGACGCGGCGCGCACCGCCCGCAATCGCCAGAACGCCAGCCATTCCACTGGCCCCAAAACCGAAGCCGGCAAAAAGCGCTCGTCCCTCAACGGACTCCGCCACGGCCTCACCGGCCACACCATCCTCCTGCCCACCGAGGACCTCGCTGCCTACCAGGACTTCACCGACAAATTCTTCGTCGAGATGAAGCCCGAGGGCATACTCGAACGGCAATTCGTCCAGTCCATCGCCGACACAGCCTGGCGTCTCAATCGCATTCCCGCGCTAGAAAATAACCTGCTCGCCCTCGGATTCTCCGAGCATGAGAACTCCATCGTCACCGAACATGCCGAGGTCCATGCCGCGCTGGTGATCATGGAAGCGTTGCGCGAGCAGACCCGTACCTTCACCGCGCTCGGCCAGCACGGAGCGCGCCTCTCACGCGAGCTCGAAAGGGCCGTCAAGCAGTTCCGCGAGCTCCAGCAACAGCGCCGGGCCACCGAAGCCGCCCAGCTCGCCGAGGCCGCCGCGCTGTTTTCGGTGCAGAAGAAAAAGGGACTTACCTATATTCCGGCGGAAGATGGCTTCGCTTTTTCAAACGCCGAGATAGAAACCTTCATCGCCCGCCGGGACCGCCTCAAAATAGCGTTGGCCGCCGCATAAACTCCGCGGCGCGTCGATTCCGGGAGCCTTTCCGGCGTTTCCGCTGATCGAAAGGCGTCAATTTATCTGTCCGGCTCAAGAGCCGCACGCGAAGCTTGCGCCGAAACACGCTCAAAGCAGCTACAGACTGAACGCGTAGTGGAACCTTCGGGGTTCTTTACGCTATGTTAATAGGAAGGAGACGGTCATGATACTTCGACACCGGGCAAGGCGGCTTGATATTTGCCGGCGAGCAATCGGCTTCGCTTTTCTAGCCTCCGCGTCGCTGTGGAGCGACGTATTGTTTACGGATGGTACGTTCAATCCTTCCGATTACGCGAAAATAATCTGGAAGTCTACTCCGGCTATCGATATTGCGGTTGGTCAAACTCAGAGCGCTGGAAATCCCGGTCAGGCCCTGGAGATTCTGTACTCCTTGCCAGGTAGCGACGGCAACAGTATGGTGGGCTTGCCCCGGCCATCATTCAGCTACAACCCCGCTACTCAAGGCGCTATTCAGAGCATTGACTTCAGCATTGATAAGTACGCTACCTTCGACGGCTGCAATTCCTGCTTCATAGACACTAATACAACTCGCATCTTGATTTTGCAGAATAATGCATATTATATGGCGGTGGTTCCTGTGCCAGGCAATGGGGGCGTCTATCTCAGAGCGTCGGCATCCGGATTGCACGCAAGCGATTTTGGGCTTTTCGACTTCAATACAGGCAACCTCAATACCGCGGTTAATCCGAACTTCAGCAGCGGTGTGATGCAGTTCGGCGTGGCGAATCGCTATTTGTATACGTCCAGTACCTCCGGAGTTGTTGTTCGTCTGGATAACCTCAGCATCAACGTTCACTCCGCCGCGCCGGCAGGGCCAGGCGTTGGTGGAGTGGTTAGCGCATCGGCGTTTGGCGCATTCCCCAGCGTGGCGCCGGGATCGTGGGTGGAGATTTACGGGACGAACCTCGCGGATCACGCACGCCAGTGGGCCGGCTCCGATTTCACCGGCGTCAATGCACCCACCATGCTCGACGGCGTCGGAGTCACTATTGGAGGTCAAAAGGCATTCATCGATTACATCTCCTCCGGGCAGGTGAATGCACAACTGCCGTCTAACATCGGCTCCGGTCAGATGCAAATCGTCGTGACCAGTGCAGGCGTCAACAGCGCGCCCTTTAACATCGCGGTAAACACCACCCAGCCCGGCCTGCTGGCCCCTCCGTCGTTCAAGATCGGCGGCAATCAGTACGTGGTTGCACAGTTCTCCGACGGCACTTACGTTCTTCCGGCCGGTGCCATACCAGGCGTAAATTCGCGGCCTGCCAAACCTGGCGACACGATTGTTATTTATGGTGTCGGATTCGGCTCCGTCAATCCGAACATCCCGGCCGGCCAAATCGTCACGCAAAGCAATCAGCTTTCCCTGCCTTTGCAAATTCTGTTCGGAACCACACCTGCGCAGACGCCATACTTAGGCCTGGCGCCCAGCTTCGTCGGATTGTATCAGTTCAACGTGGTGGTTCCCGCGGTGCCTAATAACGATCTGGTGCCGCTAACGTTCAACCTGGGAGGCGTGCCCGGTACGCAGACCCTGTATATCGCGGTACGCCAGTAAACGTGCGAAGCCTTCCCATCACACGCTTCAGCTACTTCGTTTAGGTTTATAGGGACGCAACTCTTCAGGATGCTCGCGCACATAGGCGAGCACCAGGTGACGCTTCTGGGCGCCCCGAACGCTGATGTCGCCGGACTGCAGCGCCTCCGGTATTATCTGTGAAAATCGGGCAAAGATAGTTCGCCACCGGGCTTTTACAGCCGCGGGGCTTACCCGCAGCACAACCGCAAGTTCCGGATCTGGTGCACCGTGCAGTCCAGCGATTAATAGTTCCTGCTCCGCCGGACCAACTGCAGAACCGGACGCCTGGAACCGAACAGGCTAGCCAGGATAGACATCGGGTGCGCTGCCGCCTCGGCGCGGGTGACGACATTGAAAATCCGGTCTACCTCGGGAAATGTCCCGGCCTCGTTGGCGAAACCCGCCCGGCGCATGATATCGATCTGCCTGCCGCAGGCCTCCCCGAAGACCACCCGAAGGTTGTACCCCGCGTGCAATTCGACATAGCTGGATCCCAGGATGAACTGGGCTTCCGCATCCTCCTCCGGTGTAACGCCCGATTCCTTTCCGGACGCTAAACAGTTCCCATAAATCATCTGCGAATTCAATCCGTCGCCGGCATTGTTCCGGGCGATCGCGTCGGACGTCAGTAATACCGGTTGTCCATGGTGAACCGCTGCAATCAACCTGGCGTCGGCAAAGGGCTGTGGATTTGACAGCTCGGCATCCGCAAATTCACTGGAGACAAATACGGAAGCGCCAAACCCGACAATCCGCCGGGTTGGGCGGGGAAGGCCTGCGCCATTCCTTGAAGTCGTCGGACCGGGATCGTAACACTCGATAACCGCCCCGCAAAACGCCGGGTGTCCCAGCATGCCGCGCCAAACCTCGCGCGCTGCGGCTTTGCCAACCAGATTGTCGCCCATGTGCCGGCTTTCCATTGCGAGGCATTCATCCAGATCGGCTTCCGTGGGCCTCCGCCACCGAACACGCTTTTCGCCGTTTTCCATTGGCTCCTTTGGGTTCGCGAAGACTACCGTGTGACGGTAGTACGAAGACGCGTCAAGCTATCCATTAGATCGTGGTATCCGTTACGCGACGCCCCTAGAATAGTAACGCGAGCCTTTCTACAAAGACCTTTTCCGTGGGGCGATGCGAACTCAACACGGAGGACAGATGAAAACGATTTTACTTCTGGCAGCGCTCATAGCGCCAGCGAGTAAACTGATGGCGTCGACGATTCTTGCGGAATCAGTCGTTTCTGGCGGAAGTTCCTCCGGCGTGCTCGCGTACTACGAATCCTGGACTCAAACCGGAAGCTATACCAACGTGGCCATCACCGGCACCCTCACCAGGGTTGGATTCGCCAGCGACGCCATGGCCTACTTGCTGAATCAAGTTGGCCCCGGCACAACCGCGGCAAACGTATTATTCTCCGGACCCATTTCCGGAGCCAATTTCTTTACAGGATTGACACTGGGCCCGGGTACGTACTACCTGGTTGTCGGGTCGCCCTCCAATGGCAACGTCTCGATCACGTTTGCCTCGAATGCGAGCCTGACGCTGGACGCGGGAGTTACGGAGGGCCCCACTGGCATTGTGAACACCAACAGCAGCGTGGCCAGCTTTGTTCCAGCATCTGCGTTTACCACCAATTTCGGCGGTCCCCACATTATCGCCACGATCACCGGTACCCCTGCCACCCTATCTTCGGTTCCCGAGCCGAGTACGGTGGTCCTGATCGGCGCAGGCCTCGCATCCCTGCTCTTCGCCCGCCGCGCCCGATTCCCCGCCCGGTAGCGTCGAATCCGTCAAATCGCCTTGTTCGCGCCCCCATGCCTCCCTGGTTGGGGACTGCCTTACCTCGCCCCAAACAACAGCAAATCCAGACTGAACGTCACCCGCATCGCACGCACCGGCTCCGCTCGCAACGGCCGATAGATCGAATGCAAAACGTCCTTGACCGCATCCGCGTCAAGCTCCGCCGCCGCAGTGACCCGCTCTTGATTGACCAGCGTGAAGTCTTTCTCGAATGTCTCCACGGTTCGCGCCAGCCGATCGCGTCCCTCGCCGCGTACCTCCGCCAGATCGTCCGGCGCGGGAACGGCCACCACCAGGCGTCCATCGTCGCGCAGTATTCGCCGGAATTCACTCGCATTCATCCGCGCGGTGATCGATAGCAAGAGCGAGAAAGAAGAGTCGGCGTATGGAATGAAGCGATCGGCATTGGTTACAACCCATTCGCATTCGGGATAGCGCCGCGCCGCGAGTTCCACCGCCCCGCTCGATATGTCCACCCCATGCGCCTCGAAACCGCTCTGACGTGCCAGGCTTCCGAGGTAGAATCCGTCCCCGCAGCCCGCATCCAGCGTGATGTCGTTCGGCGATGCAATCGTGAACTCGGCGAGCGCGTTCAGCAGCGGCCTGGTCACGCCCCGGTCATGCAATCGCCGCCGGGCCGCGACTGCTGCCGGCGTGTCGCCCGGTTGCTTTGACCGTCGCTCCTGCGGCTGGAGCAGGTTGACGTATCCGCTGCGCGCGACGTCGAACGAGTGTCCCCGCGCACAGAGCCATCGCCGCCCCTCGCGCACCAACGCCGTACGGCAGTCGCGAACCGGGCAGAGCAGCACCTGTCGAGTGTAACGGATCGTGGCGGTCTGGACGTCGAGTGTCTGGTCACGGCCCGCGAAAATAGCTCTTTCTTACGTCTTCCCATCAACTTAGCACCCACACCTCCTGCCCTAAAATTCAGATTTGGCCTCCTCCACGGTAAACTCAAATCAAGAGTTTGGTAATCGATTATCGGAACCAAGCCACCGCGTCGCTCAGGAGCTCCTAGGCTCCCTTGGGGGACGGTAATTCGATAGACCGTGGCCACTGAGGCTTCAGTGGTAGCCTGTCGAACGGGCTGCAAATTCGTCGATAGGGCGCCCTCTTATATTTTTTCGAGCATCGGGAAAGTGAAAACGAAAAAACGAAGCCACTAGTAGCGGCTCTCAGCTGAGTCGGGCAAGCAATTTGCCCGACACATGCTGTCCGTGCAATGATTCCGGCCTCGATCACACGCCCAAAGTGTGCCTGCCCGCGCGTCTGCATCAGGTGACAAATGTCGCCCCGGGAACGGCGCGGCATATCAACATTCTAAAGGGGTTCCTGCGCTATCGCTACGGGACTAATCCGCCGATATGAAAGGAGATAGTACTGCTCAGATCCATGTCTATAAAAGCGAGACTGTATATATCCCTGGTGGTGCTGGTGGGCGCCGGTGTTCTGCTCGACCAGTTCTTCCGCTGGGAATCGCAGGACGTGGTCCGCTACTTCTGCTTCTTCAGCCTCACCATGCTGGCCGCCCGGATGCGGGTCAGCTTGCCGGCCATCACCGGCACCATCTCGGTCTTCTTCATTTTTGTCCTGTTCGGCATCGTCGAGCTCACCCTGCCCGAGACGCTGTTCATGGGTTGCACCGCGGCCCTCAGTCAAAGCTTTTGGCAGAGCCGCCGTGCCCCGAAAGTGTTTCAGATCGCCTTTAACGTGGGCGCCATGGCCATCGCCATCGCCACCACCAGCTATTTCTATTCCTCGCAGACTCTCCGAAGCTGGCATCTGGACGCCTCCCTCAATCTCATCCTGGCGGCGGTTGTGTTCTTCATCATGAACACTTTCCCGGTGGCGGCCGTAATCGCGCTTACCGAGGAGCGCTCCCTCCGCAAGGTCTGGAAGGACTGCTATTTCTGGGCCCTACCCTACTATCTGCTCGGAGCCGCGGTGGCGGGAGTAGCCAGTGCGGTGAGCCATTATCTGGGCTGGCAAACTTCCTTGCTGGTGGTACCGGTCGTCTACCTGGTGTACCGTTCGTATTGCCTTTACCTGGCGCGGGTGGAGGATGAAAAGAAGCACGCCGAGGAGATGGCTTCGCTGCATCTGCGGACCATTGAAGCGCTGGCCCTGGCGATTGAAGCCAAGGATCACACCACGCACGATCATTTACGCCGCGTGCAGATTTACGCGCTGGAAATCGGCAAGGAGCTGGGACTGGGTCACGAGGATCTGGAGGCCTTGCGCGCGGCCGCGCTGCTCCATGACATCGGCAAGCTGGCCGTGCCCGAGCACATCATTTCCAAGCCCGGCAAGCTGAGCCGCGAAGAATTCGACAAGATGAAGATCCATCCCATCGTCGGCGCCGAAATTCTCGAGCGCGTGCGCTTCCCGTATCCCGTGTGCCCCATTGTGCGCTCGCACCACGAGAAGTGGAATGGCAGCGGCTACCCGGACGGCCTGAGTGGCGAGGCGATCCCTATCGGCGCCCGCATTCTGGCCGTGGTGGACTGTCTGGACGCGCTGGCGTCGGATCGCCAGTATCGCAAGGCGCTCCCCCTCGACGAAGCCATGCAGCGGGTGGAGGCCGAGGCCGGCACGGCCTTTGACCCCGCCATCGTGGAAATTCTGCGGCAGCGTTATGTCGAGCTCGAACAGGCCGCCCAGTCCCAGCCCGCCGACAAAGCTCGCTTGTCCACCGAATTGAAGATCGAGCGCGGCCTCGCGCCGGCCGCCGGGTTTGAGAGCGCCAAGAAGACGGCCTCGCAGGCTCGCGAAAACGATCGTCCGGCCGACTTCCTCACGTCCATCGCCGCCGCCCGGCAGGAAGTCCAAAACGTCTTCGAGCTGGCCCAGGACCTCGGAAATTCGCTCAGCTTGAATGAGACTCTGTCCTTGCTCGCGCTCCGCCTGAAGCGCATGGTGCCATTCGATTCCCTCGCCATCTACGTCCTGCGCGATCAGATCCTGCGCGCGGAATACGTGAACGGCGAGAATTTCCGGCTGTTCTCGGCGCTCGAAATCCCGCTGGGCCAGGGACTATCCGGCTGGGTGGCCGAAAATCGCAAGGCCATCGTCAACGGCAACCCATCGGTGGAGCCCGGATACCTGGATGACGAAAGCAAGTTCACCACCATGCGCTCGGCGCTGGCCGTGCCGCTGATCGGACTCAACGGTCTCGTGAGCGTGCTCACCCTTTACGCCTCCGAGCGGGACTCGTTCACCCGGGACCATCTGCGCATCCTGCATATGATCGGCCCCAAGGTCGCGATGTCCATCGAAAATGCGCTCAAATATCAGCAGGCAGAAAGCTCCGCCGCTACCGACTATATGACCGGTCTGCCGAATGCGAGATCCTTGTTCCTGCATCTGGACAGCGAGATTTCACGCTGCCGCCGCGTGGGCACCTCACTGGTACTCCTGGTGGGTGACCTCAACGGCTT
>JALYHQ010000206.1 GCA_030776455.1 Acidobacteriota bacterium
ACGTACTTCCGCGGCGACCGCAAGAAGCAAGTCGTCGAACACGTCCACGCCCTGGGAATCCCGGCCGCCAGCCTGCCCGAAATCGCCCTCCGATTCTGTATCTCCCACCCCGCGGTGAGCACCGTAATACCCGGCATGCGCCGGGTGAAAAACGCCGAGGCCAACACCCAAATCTCCGGCCCCCTGGACCCCGCCACGCTGGCCCACCTGCGCCACCACGCCTGGCCCAGAAACTTCTATTCCTGACCCCCTCCAATCCACTGCCCCCGCCCGCCTCGTATATCCTGTTGTAGATGCTGTTCGTACTGCTCGGGGCGGTGCTGCAGTTCCCCGAAGACGGCGATTTGGCGCGGCGGCTCAAGAACCGCGAGCCGCAGGCGATGGCGGACCTGTATGACCGCTACTCGCGCGTAGTGTATGCGCTGATTTTCCGGATTGTGCGCAACACCGGCACGGCCGAAGATCTGGTTCAGGAGACCTTCCTGCGAGTGTGGAATCGAGTGCACGGATTTGATGCCGAAAAAGGCGCGCTGGGAGCCTGGGTGACCACCGTCGCACGCAACCGGGCCATCGATTATCTCCGCTCCGTCGATGGCCGTCAGAACCAGACTCCACTTGAGCTGGAGCGCCTGGAGCAACCCTCGCTTTTCGCCGATTTCCAAAGCCAGATCCTCAACCTGGATCGCGTGAAGGTTCTCAAGGAAGCCTTCATCAAGCTGTCGCCTAACCAGCGCCTGGTCCTCGAGCTGGCCTATTACGAGGGCTTGTCGCAAAGCGAAATGGCGGACCGCATGAAGCAGCCGCTCGGGACCGTGAAGACCTGGGTACGCTCCGCGCTGAAGGCGCTGAAGACCGAGCTGGGCGAGGCGGCCATCGCATGATGACGCATGAGGAAATGTCGGGCTTGTATGAGCTCTACGCCCTCGGCGTGCTCGATCCCGAGGAGCGCGAAGAAATCGAAACTCACCTCGCGCGCGAATGCCCCGAGTGCAGCATCGAGCTGCGCAAGGCCATGGCTCTGAATACCGCCTTCGCGGCTCTGCCCGATGCAGCGGCGCCTCCCCGGCGTCTCCGCCGCCGCGTGCTGGCCGGCGCCGGCGTCCCCCAGCGCGGTGCGCGGCTGTGGATAGCCGCCCTCGCATTGGCTGCCGCTTGCCTGTTTGTGATCGTGATCGCCGACCGCGAAGCCATCCACGAAAGTAATGACCAGAGATATATCGCGATAGGCGAGCTGCAGCGCGTTTCTCAGGATCTGACCAGGCTGAAAGACATGCTGGCAATGCTCAATCAGCCCGAAACCAAAGCCGTCACCTTCGGCGTCGGTCAGCCCCAGCCCCCGCATGGCCGCGTCTTCGTGCACCAGCGCATGGGCGTCCTGTTGATGGCGTCCAATTTGCCGCAGCCTCCCTCGGGCAAAATCTGGGAGCTATGGATAATCCTGAAAGGCGACCCCGCCCCCAAGCCCGCGGGCTTGTTCCAAAGCGACCCCCAAGGCAACGCCACATACATGAAGTCCGGCCCCATCGACGCCACCACCGCTGCAGTAGCAGTCACCCTGGAACCCGCATCCGGATCCAACGCCCCCACTACCAAACCCGTAATCGTCGCCTCCGTATCCGACTAAATTGGCCCACCACCTGCAAACCCACTCGCATGATCCGCAAACTTACCACCGGCGGCTATCGCCTCTACTCTCGCAAGAAAGACCCGCGCACCGGTAAGCGCAAGAACCTGGGCACCTTCGGCACCCGCGAAGCCGCTGAAAAACACGAGCGCGCCGTCCAGTTCTTCAAACGTCACTGAACTCGGCCCCTCAGTTGCACTCACACATCCCGGAGGGCACAAATGCGCCTGCAATCATGTAAGATTTTCGCAACTCTGGTCTTGTTTTCAGCTTTGGCTGTCGCCGGCAACCACCACCAGCTCAATGGAACCTGGGCCTTGACGCCTGCCGCCAGCGACTTCGGCGGCGAGCCCGCCATCGAGACCGGCACCGTAATCATTAATGACCGCGAACGCAACATCACGGTCACCCGCACTTTCTCCTACGATGGACCCAACCAGTCGTCGTCTTACAGCTTCACCGTCGATGGCCGCGAGAACGCTACCGTCCGCGACGGCAAGACCTTCAAGACCAAAGCCAAGTGGGATGACGATGTCCTCCGTGTAACCACCGTCGACAATGGCGTAACCACCGTCGAGCGCTTCACGCTGGGCCCCGACAACACCATGAAGCTGGTGGTAGAGCGCGGCGATCATCACCCCCGTACCTTGATCTTCCACCGCCAGTAACTGAGCCGCGCGCGTCAGCAAGCGTACGTGAAGCGGGAGGCGTGTAGGAAGTGGCTATCTTTGCGCTTCCTTCGGGCGCGGCTCTGAAAGTGCGATAGATTGGCTTGCATTACACTCGGGCTATGAATACCGAGTACATCGAATCTGCAGCCTCGGCCAAGCGAGGGCCCCTGAACGCGTGTGGCCGGCCGTCCACTGCGCAAATATATTGGGGCCTGGTACTTTGTTCTGGCATGCACCCCTCCGCCAGATCGCACCCCTGGTTCCCTTAGCGGCGGGCGCATTCTGGGTGCGTGCCTTCACTCGGGATCTACACGCTCAGAAAGACGAACTGCAACTCCGTACTTATCTGGAAGCAGGCGCTATTACGGTGGGTGGGCTCTTCATCATTATGATGACGTATCCACTGCTCCAGAAGGGCGGTCTGGTCCTGGTGATGCTTGGCTTGCTTGCGATGGCGGGGTGCTTTTGAGCCGCCCACAATACCGATGAGGAATCGACTTCGGGTTCTCAGGGCTGAGCATGAGTGGTCGCAAGCTGTCTCGCCAGACGATCAACGCGATCGAGACCGGAAAATACGATCCCAGTCTGCCGCTGGCATTCCAGATGGCCGAGTTATTCAAGTTGCGCATAGAAGAGATTTTTCAACCGAACTTCAATGGCGCCGCCGGGGTTGGCGCTGTATAGAGGTTCGCCCGCGCGGCTTTTCAGACTGATAGGATACATATTAACCATGAAAACTCTAAGATTCGTAGCCTCAGCCGCGCTGCTGATTGCCGGCGCCTGGGCTCAAACTACTCCGAACGTTGCCGGCGACTGGTCCGGAACACTCGACGCGAATGGGACTCTGCTTCGCGTGATCGTCCACCTCAAGGGCGAAGGCAAACAGCTCACCGGCGCGGTGGACAGCCTGGACCAGGGCGCGATGGGCATCCCCATCGAGACCGGCAAGGTGGAAGGGTCGGCGCTGCACTTTGAAGTCGGCACACTCAACGGCTGGTATGACGGCAAGGTCAATGACGGCGCCACGGAAGTGGTGGGCAACTGGGAGCAAAGCGGCAACAAGCTGCCGCTCACTCTGAAGCGCGTTGCCGCTGCCGCGCCGGCCGATGCACCGGCGGCTGTATCCAAACCCCTCTCCCCGGCCGATCGCGACTTTTTGATCAGCTATATGGAGAAGACACGCGCAGCCTTCCTGGCATCCATCGCCGGTGTGACCCCTGCCCAATGGACTTTCAAGGCGGATCCCACCCGCTGGTCCATCGGAGAATGCGCCGAGCACATCATCGCCAGTGAAAAGCTCATCTTCACCATGAGCGTGGGCATCCTGAAGAACCCCGTGGACCCCGCGCACAACCCTTCTACTCGTGAACAGGACGAGCGCCTGATCGCGGCCGTCACGGATCGGAGCCACAAAGCGCAGGCACCCGAGCCGTTGAAGCCACACGGAACGCTGCCGTCGCCCACCGAGGCGGCCACCCAGTTCAACGCCGCGCGCGATCACACCATCGAGTACGTTCGCACGACCCAGGAGGATCTGCGCGGGCACACTGGACCGACGCCCATCTCCAAGACCACGGAGGTGTATGCGGGCCTGTTGTTGCTGGCCGCGCACTCCTCGCGACACACCGCACAGATTCTGGAAGTGAAGGCAGATGCCGGTTACCCGAAATAGATGCCTGATCGCTTTCGCGGCGGTGATTGCAGTAGCCGCCGCCGCGGAAACGCCTTCGACGGCGCTCTTGGTGCTGAACAAGGAAGAAGGCGCGCTCGCGATTGTCGATCCGGTATCTGGCAAGGTGGTGGGCCGCGTACCGACTGGCGAAGGTCCGCACGAAATGGCAGTCTCGCCGGACGGCAAATTCGCCTTCGTCGGAAATTATGGCGGCCGCACGCCTGGCAGCAGCATTTCCGTCATTGACCTGGTGGCTCAAAAGGAGTTGCGCCGCGTTGACCTGGGCGCGCTGCGGCGTCCGCACGGTATTGTGTTCGCCGAGGGCAAAGTATATTTCACAGCCGAGGCGAACAAGTTGATTGGCCGTTATGATCCGGCGGCGAACCAGATCGACTGGCTGCTGGGCACTGGGCAGAACAGCACGCATATGGTGCTGGTGACCGCTTCGCAGATTTTCACCGCGAACATCGGGTCGGACAGCGTCACCGTTATCGACCGCGCCAATTCGAGCGAGACCGTGGTTCCCGTGGGCAAGGGCCCCGAAGGCATGGACCTGTCGCCCGACGGGAAGCAGCTGTGGGCCGCGAATTCGCGCGATGGCAGCGTCTCAATCGTGGATATCGCAGGGAAGAAAGTGGTCCAGACGCTGAACCTGGGGACGAAGCGTTCCAACCGCCTGAAGTTCACGCCGGATGGAAAGCTCGTGCTGATCTCCGATCTGGACGCAGGCGAGTTGCTGGTGGTAGATGTCCCGGCGCACAAGGAGATCAAGCGGATCAAGCTGGGCAAAGGCGTGGAAGGAATTCTGATTGTTCCCGACGGATCGCGCGCTTATGTCGCGGTCGCGGGCGACAACAACGTGGCCGTGGTAGACCTGAAGACGCTAGAAGTCACGGGATTTTTGTCGACGGGCACCGGCCCCGACGGCATGGCCTGGGCCGTACGTTAACGCAAGACCAGCATGCAGTCGCCGTAGGAGTAGAAGCGGTAGCCGGACGTTACTGCGTGGCGATACGCGGCTAGCGTGAGGTCACGGCCGGCGAAAGCGCATACTAGCATCAAGAGACTCGACTCAGGCAAGTGGAAATTTGTCAGCATCGCGCCTGTCAACTTGAAGTCAAATCCGGGGCGGATGAAGAGATCGGTTTCACCTCGACGGCCAAGGGCCATGCTTTCCACGGCGCGGACGCTGGTGGTTCCCACGCAGACTACGCGAGATGCGGCGCGGATCTTTGCCTCGCTTTCGGCGGCAACCTCAAATGCTTCGGCATGCAGCGTTTCGCTGCGCACCGGTTGGAAGGTTCCGAGGCCCACATGCAGCGTGACCTTCGCGATGGCGGCGCGGCATTGCTCCAGGATCTCGGGCGTGAAGTGCAGGCCCGCCGTCGGCGCCGCCACCGATCCTCGCTCGCGCGCGAAGACGGTCTGGTAGCGCTCGCGGTCCAGCACGGTGTCCGGGCGCTGGATGTACGGCGGCAAAGGGACATGGCCGATCCGATCGATGGCGGCGTATATGTCGCCCTCACTCGAGAAACGCAAAGTGCGCTCGCCATACTCGCCGCGCGCCAGGATTGCCGCTTCCAGGCCGCCATCGAACTGGATGCGTTCGCCGGTGCGCATCTTGCGTCCGGGATGAACCAGGGCAGTCCAGGTTTTGGCGTCATCGGAAATGGGGCGAAGCAGGAACACTTCCACCTTGCCGGTCATTCCCAGGCGGTGGCCGTAAAGGCGGGATGGGAAAACGCGGGAATCGTTGAGCACCAGACAATCGCCGGGATTCAAGAAGTTGGGAAACTCGCGGAAGGCGTGGTCTTCCCAGCGCTGCTGGTCGCGATACAGAACCAGCATGCGCGACGCGGCCCGATCGGCAAGCGGTTCCTGCGCGATGGATGCTTGGGGAAGCTCGTAATCGAAATCGGAAAGATCCAAACCTTAAAATAACAGTGTGAAGATTCTGGGAATTGAATCGTCTTGCGACGAAACCGCGGCTGCCGTGGTGGAGGACGGCGAGCACGTTTTGTCTTCGGTGGTGGCGTCGCAGCTCGAAACGCACGGCAAGTACGGCGGCGTGGTTCCGGAGCTGGCTTCGCGCGAGCACTTGCGGGCAATTGTTCCGGTGGTTCGGGAAGCGCTGGAGCGTGCCGGGTCGGGTTTCGGCGACCTCGCGGCGGTGGCGGTGACGGAAGGTCCGGGGTTGGTGGGATCGCTGCTGGTGGGGATCACTTATGCGAAGTCAATCTGCTTCGCGCGCGGGCTGCCGCTGATCGGTGTGAACCATATCGAAGGGCATATTCACGCCGTAGTTCTGGAACGGCGCGCTGAAATCGAGTATCCCGCGCTGGCGCTGGTGGTGAGCGGCGGGCACACGCATCTGTTCGAGGTGCGCGAGGGATTTCACTATCGCTTGCTTGGAAAGACGCGCGACGATGCGGCGGGCGAGGCGTTCGACAAAGTGGGGAAACTGCTGGGCTACGGTTACCCGGGCGGCCCGGTGATCGATCGGCTCGCGCCTCATGGCAATCCGAAAGCCGTGAGATTCACGCTCGCAAAGATGAAGGGCAATACTCTCGATTTCAGTTTCAGCGGGCTGAAAACAGCGGTGCTGCGGTGGGTGGAAGCGCGCGATTTGACGGCGGAGATCGAGGCGCGGAAGAAGCTGGTCAATCCGGGGATTGACGATTTCCTGGGCGCGACGCCGAAGGAGACGCTGGACATGCTGGCATCTTTTCAGCGCACGGTGATCGAGGAACTGTTGCGGCGGGCGGTAGCGTCGGCGGAAGAGATCAGTGCGCGGTCGCTGATTATCTCAGGCGGCGTGGCATGTAATTCGGGATTGCGCAAGGCCGCGGGGGAGCTGCCTGTGTCGTATCCAGTGTTCTTTCCTTCGCCGGGGTTGTCGACGGATAATGCAGCGATGATCGCCGCGGCGGCGTTTCCGAGGTTGCGGCGGGGCGAGGTCGCGGATCTGACGTTGCAGGCGCGGGCGAATCTGGCGCTGCCTTGAACGAGGCCGTTTCGCGGGCGTAAGGAGCTCTGGATTAGAATGGGTCGCATGAAATCGTTGGTATACGAAACTGGCTGGCGTTGTCTATTGGGGCGCGCGTGTGTTTGGAGCCTCCTCGCGTGTACCGTCGCGTCCGCGGCGGTGACTCGGGTGGAATTGGTGGATCGGGCTGACGTACTCGACGGCGCGGTGTTTGGGACGGCGGGTCCCTACGAGCGTATAGTCGCCAAGGCGTATTTTGCCGTGGATCCATCCAGCGCGGCGAACAGGATTATCGTGGATGCCGGGCTTGCGCCGAGGAATGAGCAAGGGCTGGTGGAGTTCGCGGCGGATCTTTATGTGCTGAAGCCGCGCGATCCGAAGACCGGCAACGGGACGGCGCTGGTGGAGATCTCGAATCGCGGCGGCAAAGGCTTGCTGCCGACGTTCAATTTCGCTACCCAGGAGCTGCCCTACGGCGACCGGTTCCTGCTGGAGCAGGGGTTCACGCTGGTGTGGATCGGCTGGGAGTGGGATGTGCCGCCGCTATCGAATCTGCTGCGGCTGTACACGCCGATTATTACCGACAATGGCAAGCCGATCACCGGTCTGGTGCGGGCGCAATGGACCGGCGATGCGCGGGTTATCAGTTTTTCGCTGGGTGACCGCAACCAGCTGGCGTATCCGGTGGCGAACCGAGGTGACGCGAAGGCCACGCTTACGGTTCGCGATCATGCGGGTGATGCGGCGAAGTTGATTTCACGCGACAAGTGGTCATTTGCCGACGATACACACGTCACGATGCCGGGCGGTTTTGATCCTGGAAGAATCTACGAAGTGGTGTACACGGCTAGAGATCCGGTGGTGGCAGGGCTGGGTCCGGCGGCGGTGCGCGACTTCGTGTCGTTCTTGAAATTCGGCGGTCCCGAGACGCTGCTCGGCGATCAGCGGAATTACATCAAGCGGGCGCTGGGGTTCGGCATTTCGCAAAGCGGGCGATTTCTGCGGTCCTTCGTATACGACGGATTCAATCAAGACGAGCAGAGCCGGCGGGTGTTCGACGGCGTGTGGGCGCACGTAGCCGGAGCGGGACGGGGAAGTTTCAACGCGCGCTTCGCACAGCCGTCGCGGGACGGGCATCCATTCTTGAACCTGTTCTATCCGGTGGACGTTCCACCTTTTACGGACGACGGTCTGCTGGAGAAGGCGCGGGCGGCGAATGTTGCGCCGAAGGTGTTCTTCAGCAACGGGTCTTATGAATACTGGGGGCGCTGCGCGTCCTTGATCCACACGACTGAAGATGGCAAGAAGGATGCGGCGCTGGGACCGGACACGCGGGTGTATTTCTTCGCGGGAGCGCAGCATGGTCCGGGAGCGGTTCCACCGCGGAAGGTGGAAGCGCAGAATCTCGCCGATACGAATGATTACCGTCCCGCCATGCGCGCGCTGCTGGTTGCCATGCAGGCCTGGCTGAAGGATGGAACTGAGCCGCCCGAGTCGCGCTATCCGCTGCTGGCGCAAGACCAGCTGGTCACGGTGGGGACATTCGCCTTTCCGCACCTGACCGGGATCGCTGTGCCGCGACGCAAGCGCGAAGCGTACCGGCTGGATTTTTCGAGTGAGCCGCCTAAAGCGGGCGAGGCGTATCTCACGCTGGTGCCGCGCGTAAACTCGGATGGCAACGAAACGTCGGGCATTCGCATGCCGGAGATTTCGGCGCCGCTGGCATCCTATACGGGATGGAACTTGCGGAAGGCGTCCATCGGCGCTCCGGACGAGTTGTTCAGCATGGTGGGCTCGTGGATACCGTTCCCGGTGAATCGCACTGAGCGAGAGAACGCGAAGGACCCACGCACGTCGATTGAAGAACGCTATGCGAGCAAGCGCGAATACCTGGAGAAGATCACGCTGGCCGCACAGGCGCTGAAGAACGACGGATTTCTTTTGGAGCGCGACATTCCCTGGGTGCGCGAGCGCGCCGCGAGGGAATGGGACTATGTTCTAACATCGAAGTAATGGGTCCACATCCTGGTCAGGAACAACCGAAGCTGCCGATTCCCGGCGTGAAAAAGCTAATCGCCGTCGGATCGGGGAAGGGCGGCGTCGGAAAAACCACGGTAAGCGTGAACCTGGCGGTGGCGCTTACGAAGATGGGCCACAAAGTTGGGTTGATGGACGCGGATGTTTACGGTCCCAACGTGCCGTTGATGATGGGTGTGCGCGCGCAGCCGCAATCCATCGGAGAGCGCATCCAGCCGATTGAGAAGCACGGCGTCCGCATCATGTCGATGGGATTTTTGAATCCCGGCGACAAGCCGCTGGTGTGGCGCGGGCCCATGCTGCACAGCGTGATCCAGCAATTCCTGCGCGGTGTGGATTGGGGCGAGCTGGACTATCTGATTATCGATCTGCCGCCGGGCACGGGCGACGTACAGTTGACGCTGATTCAAACGGCGCCGCTGACGGGAGCGGTGGTGGTCACCACGCCATCGGATGTTTCGCTGGAAGACGCGCGCAAGGCAATCCTGATGTTCCAGCAAGTGCGCGTACCGGTGCTGGGGCTGGTGGAGAACATGAGTTACCTCCTGTGCCCGCACTGCAATGAGCGCATCGACGTGTTCAGCCATGGCGGCGGCCGCAAGACGGCGGAGCTCATGCAGGTACATTTTCTGGGCGAACTGCCGCTGGATCCAAAGGTGCGGATCGGCGGCGATTCGGGGCGTCCGGTGACTACCGAGGGAGCGCAAGAGTTCCTCACGCTGGCGCGCGAAGTGGAGAAGAGAGTAGAAGAAGTGAGGGGAGTGAAGCGGCCGGTGATTGAAGTGGAGGATTAGGCGGAGCGCCGCGATCGGCGCTGCGTCCAGCGCGCTCTCAGGTAATCGCGGTTCATTCGGGCGATCACATCAATCCTGATTTCCTTGGGGCACACGGCTTCGCATTCGCCGATATTGCCGCAGCTGCCGAAGCCTTCGAAGTTGTGTTGCGCGACCATCTTGAGCGCGCGCTGGGGGCGCTCGGGCTGGCCTTGCGGGAGCAGGCCCAGGTGTGTGATCTTCGCCGACGTGAACAGCGCGGCACTGGCGTTGGGGCACGCTGCGACGCATGCGCCGCAGCCGATGCATGCGGCGGCGTCCATGGCTTGATCGGAAGCCCCTTTCGGGATCAGAATCGCATTGCCATCCTGAGCGCTGCCGGTGGGGGCGCTGACGTAACCCCCGCTGGCGATGATGCGATCGAAGGCGGCGCGATCCACCACCAGATCCTTGACGATGGGAAACGCGCGGGCGCGCCACGGCTCCAGGATCAGCTCCGCTCCATCTTTGAAATGGCGCATGCTGAGCTGGCAAACGGTGGTGGCGGGCAGGGGGCCATGTGCGACGCCGTTGATCATGAAGCCGCACGATCCGCAAATGCCTTCGCGGCAGTCGTGCTCGAAAGCCACCGGCTCTTCGCCTTTGAGGATAAGCTCCTCGTTCAGCACGTCCAGAACTTCGAGCATGGACATGTCGGGGTTGACGTCCGGCACATCATACCGGACCACGCGGCCGGGCTGCGCGGGACTCTTCTGACGCCACACCTTGAGCGTGAGCTTCACTTGTAACTCCGCTGGCTGGGATGCACGTATTCAAAATGCAGCGGCTCTTTATTGAGCAGCGGAGGGGACTCCGGACCGGCGTATTCCCAAGCCGCTGCGTACGAAGAGTCTTCGTCATTGCGCTGGGCCTCGCCGTCGGGGGTTTGGCATTCCTCGCGGAAGTGGCCGCCGCAGGATTCATTGCGATGGAGCGCGTCGATGCATATCAACTCGCCCAACTCAAAGAAATCGGCAACGCGTCCGGCTTTTTCAAGCGACTGGTTCAGCTCTTCCGAGGACCCGGCCACTTTCACGTCTTTCCAATATTGAGCGCGCAATCCGCGGATCTCGCCGATGGCCTGTTCCAACCCGGCCGCGGTGCGCGACATGCCGCAGTGATCCCACAGGATCTTGCCCAGCTCGCGATGGAAAGAATCCACCGTGCGATGGCCGTTGATCGACAGCAGGCGCTGGGTGTTCGCGGCCACCTCTTGCTTCGCGCGCGCGAACTCGGGATGCCCGGCATCCACTCTTTCGAGCTTATTGGATGCGATGTAGTCGCCCACGGTATAGGGCAGGACGAAGTAGCCGTCGGAGAGACCCTGCATCAACGCACTCGCGCCTAGACGATTCGCCCCGTGATCGGAAAAATTCGCTTCGCCGATAGCAAAACATCCGGGGACGGTGGTCATCAGGTAATAGTCCACCCAGAGGCCGCCCATCGTGTAATGGATGGCGGGATAGATCCGCATGGGGACTTTGTAGGGGTCCTCATCCGTGATGCGCTGATACATTTCGAACAGGTTGCCGTAGCGTTCGCGGATAAGGTCAACGCCCAGACGCTGGATGGCGTCTGAGAAGTCGAGAAAAACGCCAAGCCCGGTTACTCCCACGCCGCGGCCTTCATCGCAGACGGCTTTCGCGTTGCGCGAGGCCACATCGCGGGGGACCAGGTTGCCGAAGCTGGGATAGCGGCGCTCGAGATAATAGTCGCGCTCGGCTTCGGGAATTTGATTGGGAGCGCGCTTGTCGCCGGGTTTCTGGGGAACCCAGATGCGGCCGTCATTCCGGAGCGATTCACTCATCAGCGTGAGCTTGGATTGATAATCGCCGGAGACTGGAATGCAGGTGGGATGGATCTGCGTGAAGCAGGGATTCGCGAACGCCGCGCCGCGTTTGTAGGCGCGCCAGATGGCGGTTGCGTTGGAGCCTTTGGCGTTGGTGGAAAGATAGTAGGCGTTGCCGTAACCACCGGTGGCAAGCACCACGGCGTCGGCGGCGTGAGATTCAATTTCGCCGGTGATCAGATTGCGCGTGACAATGCCGCGGGCCTGGCCGTCGATTACCACAAGGTCCAGCATTTCCGTGCGCGGGAACATGCTGACGCGGCCGGAATCCATCTGGCGGCAGAGAGCCTGATAGGCGCCCAGCAGGAGTTGCTGGCCGGTCTGGCCGCGGGCGTAGAACGTTCGCGAAACCTGAGCGCCGCCGAAGGACCGGTTGGCGAGCATGCCACCGTATTCGCGCGCGAAGGGAACGCCCTGGGCGACGCACTGGTCGATGATGTTGACGCTGATCTGAGCCAGGCGGTACACGTTGGCTTCACGCGAGCGGAAGTCGCCGCCTTTCACGGTGTCATAGAAGAGGCGGAAGACGGAGTCGCCGTCGTTCTGGTAATTCTTGGCGGCGTTGATGCCGCCCTGCGCGGCGATGGAGTGGGCGCGGCGCGGAGAGTCCTGGAAGCAGAAACACTTTACGTTATAGCCAAGCTCGGCGAGCGTGGCGGCGCCCGATCCGCCGGCGAGTCCGGAGCCGACGACGATGATCGTATGCTTGCGCTTGTTGGCCGGATTCACCAGCTTCATTTCGAAGCGGGCGCGGTCCCAGAGATTTTCGATGGGGCCATGAGGAACGCGCGAATCGAGTTTCATACGGGTTTAACCCAGCCGGCCAGTACGGCCACGGGAATCGAGATGTTGCCGGCTGCGATCAGGATTGCAGCGACAGCGGCGCATCGCCGCAGCACCGGAGTGTAGCGTGGATGTTGCATGCCGAGCGATTGGAACATGCTCCAGAGTCCGTGGTAGAGATGCAGGCAGAGCAGGATCATGGCGAGGATATAGAACGCCGAGACGGGGATGACACGGAAGCTGGCGATTACGTTGCTATAAACGTCGCCCGCGTGGAAGTTCGGATTCACGGTGCCGAAGGTGAAGTCGAGCAGGTGATAGATGACGAAGGCAAGGATGATGGGGCCGCTCCAGTACATGGTGCGCGAAGCGTAGGAGGAGTCGACGGCTTTCTTGCGCTGGTACGCGGTGGGGCGAGCGTCGAGCTTGCGTTTAGCGAGTGCGATGGAAGACCAGATGTGCAGCAGCGCCATGATCAGCAGCCCAATGCGCGCGATCCACAATCCAGCGCCGAGGGAGCGGAGGAAGACGGCGTAGTGGTTGAGCTTTTCGGGACCCTGGAAGATCTGGAGATTGCCGATCAGGTGGGCGACGACGAAAGCGAAGAGGGCCGCGCCGCTGAGGGCCATGACGGCTTTTTTGCCGACGGTGGAATGGAAGAAGGTGTCCAGATCCTAGGATAGCGCGGTGAGAGGTGGCCGGGTAGACGAGCCGGCCGGGGGGCCGGCTGCGGGCCGGGGGGCCCGCCCCACAATTTATCTGGCGCCGGTGGGTTCGCCGTCGGAGGGAAATTCGAAGGTTTCGCCGGCGGCGCGCACGACTAAGGTGCCGGGTCCGAGGGATTTTGCGTTGTTGGGGAAAAACACGGCGCCGTCGGTGGATTCGCCGGGAGCGAGTTTGGTGGGCACCAGTGCGATGGCGGATGCCGCCGCGGCGGCTTTGAGCTTGGCGGACGCCACCTCGGCCAGCGCGTTGCGGCGGCGCACTTCGTATCCATTGGTGGATTGCAGGCGCGAGTTGCCGTAGATTCCGGATTCGTATGTGGATACTATCTTTACTACGTCATGGCGGCTGGCTTTGTTGATCAGCTCGCTGACCACCGAGAGCGCTGGCGCGGCGGGAAGAGTGGCGCCGTCATTCCGGCGATAGGTGAAATCCTCGGCTTTGACCATCCAGGAGATGGAGGATCCGTTGGAAACGGCGACTTGCATCATGGACCACTCGCGGATGTGCTGCGGGAGATTCGCGAACATGATAGTTACGCCGTTGCGGGTGAGGGTCTTGTAGTGCAGGCCGTTGGATTCGAAATCGATGACCTGAGCGGGGAGGGTTGAGCCGAAGCTTAGCGCCAAGGCGAGCAAGAACCAGCGAAACCCCATGACTCCAATGTAACGCAGAGGCGAAGA
>JALYHQ010000207.1 GCA_030776455.1 Acidobacteriota bacterium
GGGACGCCTTCCGGGCGTGAGCAACTAACTATCCCGCTTCACCGTATCCACCGAAAACGCCGGCACGCATACAGCCACGTACTCTGCCCCCTCGGGATCGGGCGTGCTGTAGCGCACCCACTCGCCCTTGTGCGCGATTACGGCCTGGCCGGCGCGCACGTCCATCACTCCATCCCGATGTTCTACACGCATCGTTCCGCGCAGCACAATTGTGAACTCGTCAAATTCCGGCGTCTGCCCCGGTTCGCTCCATCCGGACGGACTGCGCATATGCGCGACGCTCGCCGCCGAGGTCTCTGAATTGACGCGGCCCACATACTCCTCGATGATTTTGTTGCCCGGCACCGGAATCCGCTTCGGCGCGGCGATCAGCGTTGGCATTAATGATCCCGCTGGGTGATCAGATCCGTCACCGCGCAGAGCGCGCGCTGGTACGGCGACTCCGGAAATTCGACGATAATCCCCCGCGCTTTCTCAGTGAACGAAGCCGCCCGCTCGCGCGCGCGCTCAAATCCGTGACGCCGCTCAATCATGCGCAGAATGTCCTCGAACGGCGCGCTCTCATAATTGCCGTCGCGGAGCACCGCCGTCACCATGCCCCGCTCGCTGTCGGTAGCTTCTTCCAGCGCATAAATCAGCGGCAGCGTTACCTTGCCCTCGCGCAGATCGCTGCCCACCGGCTTGCCCAGCACGGTTTCGCGCGCGGTGAAATCCAGCACGTCGTCCACCAGCTGAAACGCGATCCCCGCATTCCACGCGAACTCGCCCAGCTTCGCTTCCGAGGATTCGTCGGCTCTTCCCACCATCGCGCCCAGCCGCGCGCATGCCGAGAACAGGCTGGCCGTCTTGCGATCCACCAGCTCCATGTAATCTGCTTCGGAAATGTCGATACGCCCGATCCGCTCCAGCTGCAGCAGCTCGCCTTCCACCATCATCTGCGTCAGTCCGATCAGCAGATCCAGCACCGGAAAGTTCCGCTCGCGCAGCGCCAGCTGGAACGCCTGCATGTACAGCCAGTCGCCCGCCAGCACGCAAGTGTGATTGCCCCAGATCACGTTTGATGACGGCCGGCCGCGCCGCGTCTTGGCGATATCGATGACGTCGTCATGCACCAGCGTCGCGGTGTGGATCATCTCCACCACCGCCGCCATGCGAATGGTGGCATCGCTGGTGGATCCCACCAGCCGTGACGAAAGCAGCACCAGGATCGGCCGCAGCCGCTTGCCACCGCCGCTTTGCAGATACCGGCTGATGGTGGTCACCGCTTCCACGCTGGCCACCGATTCCAGGCTGATCTCGCGCTCCACGCGCTCCAGATCCGCCCGCACCAGTTCCAGGACTTCCCGCGCGGTCAGCGATTGTCCCAGCTTGCTGAATGCCATCAGAATTCTCAGTCTACCCGATCCGCCCGCCAGCCATCGCTCCGGTCAGCCTCGCAAAGTTCTCTGTAGTAACGGCGGCGATATGAGCCTCCGGCTCGCCCCGCAGCTCAGCCAGCTTCTTCACCGTGTGAGCCACAAACGCCGGCTCATTGCGCTTTCCACGTTTCGGAACCGGCGCGAGATACGGCGCGTCCGTCTCCACCAGAATGCGATCCGCTGGCGCCTCGCGCGCCACTCGCTGCACATCCACGGACTTCGGAAATGTGACCACGCCCCCGAAGCTCAAATAGAACCCCATCTCGAGCGACCGCCGCGCTTCTTCGGGCCCTCCTGAAAAACAGTGCATGATCCCGCCGATCCCGTGCGGCGCCCAGTACTGTTCCAGCAGCGCCAGCGTATCCGCCCAGGCTTCTCGTGTATGGATCACGATCGGCTTGCCCGCCTCGGCCGCGATCTCCATCTGCTCGATAAATGCCGCCTGCTGCACTTCGCGCGGCCAGAAATCGTAGTGATAGTCCAGGCCCATCTCGCCCATCGCGAGCACTTTCGGATGCGCCAGCAGATCGCGCAGCCGCCGGTAAATCTCGCCGTCCGCCTTGCCCGCATCGTGCGGATGCACGCCCACCGTCGCGAAGATCGCGGCATGCCCGTCCGCCAGCCGGATGCCCGCCTCCAGATCTGGAGGCCCGCCGCCGGTACCGATCGATAGCATGCGCTCCACGCCCGCCTCCATCGCCCGCGCGATGGTCTCCTCGCGGTCGCCGTCGAACTCCTTGCTGTCCAGATGGCAGTGCGAATCTACCAGCGTCATTATTTCAGACGCGCTCCAATCGGAATATCTTCCAGGAACCCCGCCAGCACCGGCTTCCCGCCTTCGAGCGACCCCGCGACAATCATCCCGTTCGACGTTAGCCCGCGCAGTTTGCGTGGCTGCAAATTCGCGACAATCACCACCTTGCGCCCGATCAACTGCTCCGGCTGGTAAGCCTCGGCAATGCCGGCGACTATGCTGCGCGGCTCCGCTTCGCCGATGTCCACCAGCATGTGCAGCAGCTTGTCCGCGCCTTTCACCTTCTCCGCCGACTTCACCTCGCCCACGCGCAAATCCACCTTGACGAAATCGTCGATCGCGATTTTATCCGTTGCCGCTCCCGCCGGCGCTGGCTCCGCCGCCTGCTTCCCCGTCAACAGCGCAGTGGTTCGCGCCTTCTCTGCTTCTTCCAGCTCCTGCATCTTGGCGATGGCGGCCTTCTCTTCCACGCGCGGAAACACCGGCGTCACGTCACCCACTTTTTGTTTGGCTTTGAGACGTCCCCAGTGCAGGTCCGCCACTCGCGCGTGTTCAATCCCCTCCGGCATGCCCAGCTGCGCCCAGATCTTCCGCGAAGATTCCGGCATCACCGGATAAAGCCACACGCAAATGATCCTCAATGACTCAGCCGCCGTGTACAGCGTTTCATCCAGCATCGCCTGATCGTGCTTCTCGCCGCTGCGCGCCAGCTTCCACGGCGCGCGCTCCACAATGTATTTGTCCAGCGTCGAAATCAAGCCCCAGATAGCTTCCAGTCCCTTCGAAAAGTTGAAGGCGTCGAACGATTCCATCGCGATTTCGGTGGTCCGGCGCGCCGATTCCGCGATATCTCCCGTCCCATCCGATGCCGGCACATGCCCGTCGCGATATTGCTGGATCATGCTCAGCGTCCGGCTCGCCAGGTTGCCCAGCCCGTTCGCCAGGTCCGCGTTGTAGCGCTGCACCAGCGCGTCATAACTGAAGCTGCCGTCCTGCCCGAAGGTGATCTCGCGCAGCAGGAAATAGCGCAGCGCGTCGGTGCCCATCACCTCCGCGATAGGCAGCGGCCGCACCACATTGCCGCGCGACTTGCTCATCTTGTTGTCCTGGAACAGCAGCCAGCCGTGCGCGAACACCTTCTTCGGCAGCGGCAATTCGGCCGCCATCAAAAACGCCGGCCAGTATACGGCGTGGAACCGCAGAATGTCCTTGCCGATCAAATGCAAGTCCGCGGGCCACAGGTTGGTGTGCTTCACCGCGCTCATGTAGGACGTCAACGCGTCAAACCACACATAGAACACGTGATTGCCTTCCACGGGCGCGGGGATTCCCCACTTGACGGCTGTGCGAGTGATGGAAAGATCGTTCAAGCCGCCCTTCACGAACTGGATCAGCTCATTGCGCCGGTAATCCGGCTGGATAAATCCCGGCTCGCGCTCATACAAATCCAGCAGCTTCTCCTGAAACGCCGAAAGCTTGAAGAAATAGTTCTCCTCGGTTACCGTCTCGGTGATCCGTCCGCAATCCGGACATGGATCGCCCGGCTTGGCGTCGTTCACGTACAGCTCGTCGTGAAAACAGTACTGGCCGGTGTAGCCACCCTTGTAAATGTACCCGTTGCGCTCGCAGCGCTCGAACAAATCGCGCACTGTCTCGAAATGTTTCGGATCGGATGTGCGGATGAAATGGTCGATATCGATGCCCAGCTTCTTCCACTGGCTCACGAATTCATCCGCCACCGCCGCCGCATATTGTTCCGGCGTCACACCGGCCGCTTTCGCCGCGCGCTCCACGTTCTGTCCGTGCTCGTCGGACCCGGTTGTGAGTACCACCGGCTCGAATCCCTGCATCTGTTTGTAGCGCTTGATCAGATCCGCGGCAAACGACGAATACGCGGTGCCCAGATGCGGCGCCGCGTTCACATAGTAAATGGGTGTGGTCAGATAATATTTCATTTCGGGTTTTTCGAAAACGCTAACGTGGCCTCTGCCAGAATCTCCTTCAACGGCACGCCGGTCTCCATCGCCAGCCGCCTGCAATCGTCATACTCGGGCGCGAAACTGCCATCCTCGGACACCTTTACGCGCACTGGCCCATGCCTGGTTTCCACGTCCACGAAGTGCCTCGCCTTCACGCGCCTTTCGGCGGCATACGTCCGCAATCCCAGGGTGGAGGTCTCTTCAAAAATGACTTGCGCCAGCCGCTCGCGGTCTTGCACCTGCGCGATAACTCGCAGCAGCGATCCCGGCCGGTTTTTCTTCATCAGCACGCTGGTCAGCGTAACATCCAGCGCGCCGGCCGCCAGCAGCCGCTCCATCGCGTATCCCAACACCTGCGGGCTCGAATCGTCAATATTCGCCTCTAGCACCGCGATGGTGGTGGATTCCTCGGCGCCCGACGATTCCCCAATCAGCACGCGCAACACATTCGCGTGCTCGGCGAAATCCTTATCGCCCGCTCCATATCCAGCCGCGGAGATGCGCATCGGCGGCAACGCGCCAAATTCAACCGCCAGCGTGGATACCAGCGCCGCTCCCGTGGGCGTGGTTAGTTCCGCCGCCGGACCGCGTGAATATACCGGCTTGCCGTAAAGCAGCTTCGCCGTTGCAGGAGCCGGCACCGGCAGCACGCCATGCTCGGTCTTCACCGTGCCTCGCCCCACGTTCACCGGCGAGCAATAAACCGCATCTACTCCCAGCAATTCCAACGCCGCGCACGCACCCACGATGTCGCAGATGGAATCGACGGCGCCGACTTCGTGAAAATGTACTTTCTCGATGGGCACATCATGCACCGTCGCCTCGGCCGCGCCCAGCCGCTGAAAAACGTCAATCGCGTGCCGCCGCGCGCGCTCCGGGAGTCCCGCCTTCTCGATGATCTCGACAATATGCCGAAAATGGCGATGCGCTTTTCCCTCCCCCGCATCCACATGGAACTTCGAAGCCGCAATTCCCCGCCGCTTGGTCGCCTCAATCCGAAACTTCGCTCCGGTCTCCAGACCTTCGAGCAACGCGATCAACTGCGCGGCATCCGCACCCGCGTCCACCAGGGCCCCCACGGTCATGTCCCCGCTTATCCCCGAGAATGCATCGAAGTAACAAATCCTCATGTCAGTAGCTGCGGCGCCATCGAATGAAGTGCCGCAACCCATTATCGTACGTATGTCCTTGTGGGGCAGGTTAATAACCTGCGGGCCGATTAGCAATCGGCCCTCCCCAAGTTCCGCCGCCAACCCACGCGCCGATTCTGCGAAGCCTACCCCAACGCTTCCCGCGCCGCAATCACCGTACGCAGCGCCGCCTCCCCATCCCCCGCCAGCGCCGTCAAGTGCCCCATCTTCCGCCCCGGCCTCGGCTCCAGCTTCCCGTACAAGTGCAGCTTCACATCCGGAAACGCACAGGCCGCCGCGAAGTCCGGATCGCCGCGCTCCCACAAATCCCCCAGCAAATTCGCCATTGCCGCCGGACGATGCACGCGCGTCGACCCCAGCGGCAGCCCGCACACTGCCCGCAATTGCTGCTCGAACTGGCTGGTTACGCACGCGTCAATCGTCAGGTGCCCCGAATTATGCGGACGCGGCGCCAGCTCGTTGATCAGCAGCCGCCCATCCCGCGTCAGGAAAAACTCCGTACAGAGCACGCCCACTACTTCCAGTTTCTCCAGCACCGTCCGCGCGATCTCCACCGCGTCCCGCGACACCCGTTCCGGAATCCGCGCCGGCGCCAGCGTCACGTCCAGAATATGCCGCTGGTGTTCGTTCTCCATCAATCCGTAATGCACGAACTCGCCGTCCATCCCGCGCGCCGCCACCACCGATAGCTCCCGCTCAAAGTCGATGTACGCCTCCAGCACCGCAGCCTGCTCGCCGTTCGCTTTCCACGCTTCGTCGGCTTGTTCCAGCGAACCCACCCGGAATTGCCCCTTGCCGTCATACCCGAACGCCGCCGTTTTCAGCACCGCCGGCGTCCCTAATTCCGCTAGCGCGCGCTTCAACTCATCCACCGAATGCACTTCGCGATACGGCGTCAACGGCAGCCCCGCCTTGGTCAAAAATTCCTTCTCGCGGATCCGCTGTTGCGTAATATGCAGAATCCCTCCGCTTGGGCGCACCGGCGCACAGCGTTCCGCCGCCTCCGCGGTGGCCGTCGGCACATTTTCGAACTCGAAAGTCACCACGCTGACATTGCTGGCGAACTCGGATACTCGATCCAGATCGTCATAGGCGGCCTGCACCTCGACGTCCGCCACTTGCCCCGTCGGCGTATCCATGTCGGGCGAAAAAGTATGGACCCGGTACCCCATGCGCCGCGCCGCAATGGTGAACATCCGCCCCAGTTGGCCGCTTCCGAGCACGCCAATGGTCGCGCCCGGCGGAATCGGACGCATCATCCGGGCGTCTCGTCCTGGCGCACCAGCGCGGTCTGCTCCTGGCGAAACACTCGCAGCTTTTCCCGCAGTTCCGGATCTTCGTTGGCCAGCATCGCCACCGCCAGCAGCGCCGCGTTCATCGCGCCCGCCTTCCCGATCGCCAGCGTGCCCACCGGCACGCCTCCGGGCATTTGCACCATGGATAGCAGCGAATCCATCCCCTTCAACGACGCCGATTCCACCGGCACTCCCAGCACCGGCACCAGCGTGTTGGCCGCCACCATTCCCGGAAGATGCGCCGCGCCCCCAGCGCCCGCGATAATTACCTTCAACCCGCGCGATTCGGCCGTGGATGCGTACTCCACCATCCACTGCGGCGTGCGATGCGCCGACACGATCTTGGTTTCGTGGGCGACCCCAAAACGCTCCAGCATTTCCGCTGCATGCCGCATCGTCTCCCAGTCGGACCGGCTACCCATAATGATGCCGACCAGGGGACGCATCGCGCTATTGTCCTTGCGCCAGCGTGTAGCCGCGCTCCCCGCCGTAACTGCGCAGCAGCTCCGACTTCACAATCTGCACGCCCAGCTTGTCCAGCCGCGATTGCAGATCCAGCGTCTGCTGCACCGTCACCGCGCCCTTGCTGGCGTACCGGCAGCGAAAGCTGTCACTGCACCATGTCTCCGGAAAACCGTCCGGCCATACCTTGGTCCCGCGATTGTCCAGCATGATCAGATCCAGACCATCGCCGGCCGCCTTCAACGCCACTGCCGCCAGTTCGTTCGGCACGCGCGACGGCCACCCGACATACACGTCGATGCCTTCCAGCGTGCTCTCGACAGTCGCGCGCGTGGCTTCCGCCTTCGGCGCCGCTTTGGTCTTCGATGCGCTCGCGTAGTGCACGGCCTTCAATGTTTCGGGCTTCTGCCCCAGCCGCGCCACCACTGCCTCGCCGAACTCCTTGGTCCCGACTTTCTGCTTGCTCACACCCTCCTTATAAATGTCATAAGTGTGGACGCCGTCCTCCATGGTCCGCAGCCACGCATTGTGCACCCGCTCGGCCACTTCCGTCTGATCGATATGGACCAGCATCAGCACCGCGCCCAGCAGCAGCCCCGACGGATTCGCCAGGTTCTGCCCCGCGCGCCTCGGCGCCGATCCGTGAATGGCCTCGAACATCGCCGCGCCCATCCCGATGTTCGCCGACCCGGCCAGCCCCACCGATCCCGCGATCTGGGCCGCCACGTCCGACAGAATATCCCCGTACAGGTTCGGCATCACGATTACATCGAAAGCCTCGGGCGTGTCGGCCATCTTCGCCGCGCCGATGTCCACAATCCAGTGTTCGTTCTCGATCCCCGGATACTCGGCGGCGATCTCATCGAACACCTTGTGAAACAGGCCGTCCGTCATCTTCATGATGTTGTCTTTGGTGAAGCAGGTCACCTTCTTGCGTCCGAAACGGGTCGCGTACTCAAACGCGTAGCGCACAATCCGCTCGCACCCCGGACGCGTGATCAGCTTCAGGCACTCCATCACATCGCCGCTCAGCCGGTACTCCATGCCCGCGTATAGATCTTCCTCGTTCTCGCGTACGATCACGATATCCATCTTGGGATGTTTAGTCTTGACGAACGGGTGATAGGACACGCACGGCCGCACGTTGGCATACAGCCCCAGCGCTTTGCGCGCCGTCACGTTCAGGCTCTTGAAGCCCCCTCCCTGCGGCGTCGTGATCGGCGCTTTCAGGAAAACCTTGGTCCGCCGCAATGACTCCCACGCGCCCGGCTCAATGCCCGCGGAATTGCCGCTCAAGAAAACCTTCTCGCCGATTTCGATGGTCTCGATATCCAGCTCCGCCCCCGCCGCTCGAATGATCTGCAGCGTGGCCGCCATGATCTCGGGCCCGATCCCGTCGCCGTTCGCAACGGTAATGCTTGTTCGATTCGCCATAGTGAATCCCCAAAATACCAGATCCCCTTTGTAGGGCGGGCGCCCTCGCCAGCGTTCGGCCCCCGGCCGAACTCCCCCGCGGCACTAGAATATAACCGTGCCCTACCGCATCGAACACGACACCATGGGCGAGATGCGTGTTTCCGCCGATGCCCTCTATGGCGCCCAGACCCAGCGCGCCATTGAGAATTTCCCCATCAGCGGACTGCGCTTCCCGCGATCCTTCCTGCGCGCTCTCGGCTTCATCAAGAGCGCCGCCGCGCAGATCAACGCCGAGCTAGGCGAGCTGCCTCCCGATCTCGCCGAGCGCATCCAGCAAGCCGCCGAAGCCGTCGCCGACGGCGCGCATGACGATCAGTTTCCCATCGACATTTTCCAGACCGGCAGCGGCACCTCCACCAACATGAACGCCAATGAGGTGATCGGCCACTTGGCCGGCGCGCACCCCAACGAACATGTGAATCGCGGCCAGTCCAGCAATGACGTAATTCCCACCGCCATCCATGTCTCGGCCGCCATGCTGGTGACCGCCGATCTGTTCCCCGCCATGGAGGAACTCCACGCCTCGCTAGCGAAAAAAGCCACGGAATTCGCCGATGCCGTGAAGATTGGACGCACGCACCTGCAGGACGCCGTCCCCATGACGCTGGGTCAGGAGTTCAGCGGTTACGCGCGCCAGGTGGAATCTTCCGCCGAGCGCATCCGGGCGGCGCTCGCGGGCATTTACGAGCTCCCCCTCGGCGGCACCGCAATCGGCACCGGCCTCAACGCGATTCCCGGTTTCGCGCCACGCGTGATCGCGGAACTGGCCGCCCGCACAAGTCTACCCTTCATCGAAGCGCGCAATCATTTCGAAGCCCAGGCCGCCAAGGACGCCGTTTCTTTCTTGAGCGGCGCGCTCAAAACGTACGCTGTCGCCCTCACAAAGATCGGCAATGATCTCCGCTGGCTTGGCTCCGGCCCGCGCTGCGGCATCGGCGAGCTGCGGCTCCCCGAAACGCAGCCCGGCTCCAGCATCATGCCCGGCAAGGTGAACCCGGTAATTGCCGAAAGCCTGACCATGGTCTGCGCCCAGGTGATCGGATACGATGCCGCCATCACCTGGGCCTGCGCCTCCGGCAACTTCGAGCTGAACGTGATGATGCCCGTCATCGCGTACGATCTGCTGCAATCCATCGCGCTGCTGGCCGCCGTCTCCCGCAACCTGGACCGCCGCTGCATCCAGGGACTCGAAGCAGATCGCGAACGCGCGGAGGCCTTCGTCGAACAATCCCTCGCCATGGTCACCGCGCTGGCCCCCGTAATCGGCTACGATAAAGCCGCCGAAATCGCCAAGGAAGCCTGGAAAACCCGCCGCACCATCCGCGAAGTCGCGAAAGAAAAAAGCGGCCTACCCCCCGACCACCTGACCACCCTCCTCAAACCGCTGTAGGGCGG
>JALYHQ010000208.1 GCA_030776455.1 Acidobacteriota bacterium
TACGATCGCTACAAAACCGATCCCGATCGCGACTGTCTTATTCACGCCCCCTGCGCCTCGCTGAAAAAGTTCCCCATCTGGCGGAATTTATCGTAGCGATCGTCGATCAACTGCTCCGGCGACCGCGCCGAAAGTTCCTGCAGCGCTACCCGGATGGTTTCCCGGACAAACTCGGCAGCCGCGTCCGCGTCCATATGCGCGCCCTCGGCCGGCTCCGGAATAATGCCGTCGATCAATCCCAGCGACAGCAGGTCGGTCGAAGCCAGCCGGAGCGACCGTGATGTTTCCGGCGCCTTCCCCGAATCGCGATAAATAATGACAGCGCAGTTCTCCGGCGAGATCACGCTGTAGTAAGCGTTCTCCAACATGTACACGCGGTTCGCGACGCCCAACCCCAACGCCCCTCCGCTGCCACCCTCGCCGATCACAATCGCGATCACCGGCACGCCCAGCCGCGACATTTCGCGCAGGTTCACGGCAATCGCTTCTGCCTGGCCCCGTTCCTCGGCGTCGATTCCTGGATAAGCGCCGGGCGTATCGATAAACGTCACAATGGGCCGCCGGAACTTGTCCGCGATCCGCATCAGACGCATCGCCTTGCGGTACCCTTCCGGCTTTGGCATCCCGAAATTGCGGTGCAGCTTCTGCTTGGTGTCGCGCCCCTTCTGCTGCCCGATCACCATCACCGGCCGTTCGTCGAAGAACGCCATTCCGCCCACCACTGCTGGATCATCGGCGAAGGCGCGATCTCCGTGCAACTCCGAAAAGTCGGTAAAGATCCGATTGATGTAGTCCAGCGTATGGGGCCGCTTGGGGTGCCGTGCAAGCTGCACGCGCTCCCAAGTGGGATTCACGATCGCGGGTTCCGCGGGATGCTCCGGCTCAGGCGGAGACGGCTTAGGATTATCGTCCATTCAGATTGTGAAAGCCCGTGGCCAAACTCGGCCTAGTTTGCCAGGACCTCGACCGATTCAGGTCCGCAGATCCGCTCCACTTCAGCCCAGAATTCCTTATCCGGGCGGACCCTGAGGGTCACATCCAGGATAACGGAAAAATCGCGGGGTTTCTCAAGCCGCAGCCGGACCTCGGTGTCACCCCGCTTCTTGGCGAAAAGCTGGTTGAGCGCCGCGGCCTTATCGACCGACCCGTTCGACCCCACAGCCACGCGAATGGAGATCACGGTGGGAAGGTTGACGCGCGCCAATTCCAAAGGCACGATGTCCTGCACGGAAATCTTGGAAGGGGCGTTCTCCTCGGGCAACACCAAGCCGCGCACCAGCACCGCTTGATCCTCCACCAGGTATTCTAACAGCCGGTCATACTGCGTGGAAAAAGCCATCGCCTCCACGCTACCGGTCCGGTCTTCCAGACGCATCGCCGCCCAAAGTTTCCCCTCTTTATTGCGTTTCCGCTGGATGCCGGTGAGAATGCCGCAGATGGCGACCTCCGCTCCGCGCTCCAGGCCCTCCAAAGTTTCGGTGGCGTGGCTCGAAAGCTCGGCTACCTTGTCCGAATATTCGTCGAGCGGATGGCCCGTCACGTAGACGCCGAGCACCTCTTTTTCGCCCGACAGGATTTGCTTCGGGGTCCAGTCTGGTAGCGCGGGCAGCGGATGCTCCACGTGAGCGGGTTCGTCCGCCACCATGCCGAACAATCCGGCTTGGCCGCTCTGCCGGTCCTTCCAGGCCCGCGCGCCGGACTCCATGGCGTTGTCGAGCATAGCCGTCAACTGCGCGCGGCTGCCGCCCAGTCCGGCCATGGCCCCGCACTTGATCAGGTTCTCAAGAACACGGCGGTTCACAGCACCGAGATCGACACGTTCGCAAAAATCATAGAGCGATTGGAACGGCTCGCCGTTCTTACGAGCCGCAATGATGGAATCCGCCGCGCCGCTACCGACAGCGCGAACCGCGCACAAACCCATGCGGATGGACTTGTCGCCAGGCGTAAAATCCCGGTCGCTCGAATTCACGTCGGGCGAAAGAACCGGGATTCCCATCTCACGGCACTCGTTGATGTACTTCACCACCTTATCGGTGTTGCCCATTTCCGACGTGAGCAGCGCCGACAGAAACTCCTGCGGATAATGCGCTTTCAAATACGCCGTAACATAAGCGAGATACGCGTACGCGGCCGAGTGGGCTTTGGGAAAGCCGTACAGCGCAAATTTCTCCATCAGGTCGAAGACCTTCTCCACCTTCTTCGGCGAAAAGCCCTTCTCTTTCGCGCCTTGCAGGAATCGCACGCGCTGCGCAGCCATCTCTTCCGTTTTCTTCTTGCCCATGGCGCGGCGCAGAATGTCGGCCTCGCCCAACGAATACCCGGCCAGACGGTTCGAGATCTGCATTACCTGTTCCTGATAAACGATGACGCCGTACGTATCTTCCAGAATCTCCTTCAGCTCCGCGAAGTCGTAGGTAACTTGCTTGCGCCCATGCTTGCTGTCGATGAAGTCGTCAATCATGCCGCCCTGAATCGGTCCAGGCCGGTATAGCGCATTCAGCGCGCATAAGTCGCCGATTCGAACCGGCTGATACTTGCGCAGAATGTCGCGCATCCCTTGCGATTCAAACTGGAACACGCCGCTGGTGAAGCCTTTGCAAAATATCTGGTAAGTAGCCGGATCGTCCAGCGGCAATTCTTCCACCACCAGCTTCACGCCGCGATGCTGCTGGATCAGCGCCAGCGCATCCTGGATAATGTCCAGCGTAGTGAGCCCCAGGAAATCCATCTTGAGCAGCGCCAGTTTCTCTAGCCCCACCATGTCGTACTGCGTGACAATTTCGTCTTTGCTGGTCTTGTAAAGAGGAACCAACTCGTTCAACGGAACCGGTGAAATCACGACGCCCGCCGCGTGCATGGATGCGTTTCGAGCCATGCCCTCCAGCTTGCTCGCCACCACCAGCACTTCTTTCAAGCGCGGATCCTTGCGCGCGGCTTCCTCAATGGCCGGCTCCTGCTGCATCGCCTCCTTGAGCTTGATGTTGAGCTGCGTTGGAATCAGTTTAGTGATTCGATCCACGTCGGCAAACCCGATATCGAGCACTCGCCCGACGTCCTTGATCGCCGTACGGGCGCCGAGCGTGCCGAACGTGATGATCTGCGCCACCTGCTCGCGGCCGTATTTCTCGGTGACGTATTGGATCACCTCGCCGCGCCGGCGCGTATGGAAGTCGATATCGATGTCCGGCATTGTCACGCGCTCCGGATTCAGAAAGCGCTCAAACAGCAGCCCGTATTCCAGCGGATCGATATCGGTGATGTCCATGGAATAACTCACCAGGCTCCCCGCCGCCGAGCCTCGCCCCGGACCCACAGAGATACCATGCGATTTCGCGAAACGGATGAAGTCCCATACGATCAGGAAGTAGCTGGCGAACTTCATCTGCTGGATCATCCGTATCTCGCTGTCCAGCCGTTCGGCGTATTCCGCCAGATCGTGTTTCAGAGCCCCGGACTTCCGCAGCCCCTCCAGCCGCCCGCGCCGTTTCTCGAATCCCTGGCGCGCCACGTACTCGAAATAGGTATCCGTACTGCGCTCCGGAGGAACGTCGAACTTCGGAAAGGGCTCCTTCACCTTTTCGAGATTCACCTGGCAGCGCTGGGCGATTTCCCAGGGCCGGTCCAGGACGTCTTCCATTTCACCGAACATGGGCAGCATCTCATCGCGCGTCTTGAGATAAAACTCCGGCACCGTGAAACGCATGCGATTCGGATCGCTAATGGATTTCCCAGTCTGGATGCACAGCAGAATCTCGTGTGCCCGGGCGTCCTCTTTACGCATGTAATGCGAGTCGTTCGTCGCGACCAGCGGAATGCGCGTCTCCTGCGCCAGCCGGTGGATTTGCGGCACCACGATCTTGTCCTGATCCAGCCCGTGGTCCTGAATCTCCAGAAAGAAATTGTCTTTGCCGAACATATCGGCATACCCATAAGCCAACCGCTTGGCTTCTTCATAACGGTTGGCCATCAACGTTTCGTTGATGTCCCCACGCAAACAGGCCGACATCGCGATCAGGCCTTTGGAATGGGTCGCGAGCAAATCTTTGTCAATGCGCGGCTTGTAGTAAAAGCCTTCGAGAAAAGATTTGGAGACCAGCTTAAGAAGATTGCGATACCCTTCCTGGGTTTCGCACAGCAGCACCAGATGGTTATACCGATCGGTGTCGCTACGCGTCGCGTACCCTTGCTGCGAGACATACACCTCGCAGCCAATAACCGGATGCACGCCCCGGCTCTTAGCTTCGTTATAAAACTCAACCGCCCCGAACAGGTTGCCGTGATCGGTCATAGCCACAGCAGGCATATTCTGATGAACCACCAGGTCCATCAATTGGCTAATTTCACAAGCCCCGTCAAGCAGCGAATAATCGGTATGGCAATGCAGATGGACGAATGGCTTTGCAGCACTCATGTCTTATCTCAAACAGGGGGGAGGGACAAATTCATTGTACTCCCTGCGCCGACCGCTGTAGTTTCCTCAATTCCAACTCAGTCGTGTCCGGGAGAAAATGTGGCGCACGTTCCCAACGTGCCGTGTCCGCACTCTGCGGACACGCTTGCCCGCGCCCGGTAGCACAGGCTTCAGCCTGTGAGGCAAAAAAGTACAAACCCGCCTGTCTACTCGTACCCGATAATCTCATCGGCAGACCGGTTGTCCTGAACCGGCAGACGAGCAAGCCGCAACCGGGCGTCTCGCAATATCTCTGCTACGTTTCGGGGCCGAAGTTCCTCGTCCTGACCGGATAAGGCGATCCGCGTCCCCATCTTTGCTATCTAACGCCATGATCCATCTGTACCCTTTGCCCCCACCTTCCATGAAACAATACTTAAGCACCCACTTGACAATTACCGCACCCTCCCGTATACTCAAGTCATGACTTAACCAATCCACCACAGAAAGGAACCACCATGCCAAACCAATCGGTAATCCACAGCACCTTCGTCATCGAACGCACCTACCCCGCCACACCCGAGCGCGTATTCGCCGCCTTCTCAGACCCAGCCAAGAAACGCCGCTGGTTTGTGGAAGGCGACCACCATGAAGTCGAGCACTTTGAGATGGACTTTCGAATCGGCGGCAAAGAACAAGCCCGTTTTCGATTCAAATCGGGCACCCCCGTGCAGGGTCTCGCTTGTACGAACGACTCCATCTATCAAAACATCGTGCCCAACCGTTGCGTTGTACTTGCCTCGACCATGACCCTGGCTGACAAGTGCATCTCCGCATCGCTGGTCACCATCGAACTCCTGGCGTCAGAAAAAGGAACGGACCTCATCTGCACCCATCAAGGAGCTTTCTTCGAGGGCTCCGATGGACCGGAAATGCGTGAGGAAGGGTGGCGCAAGCTACTCGACAAACTGACAGCGGAGTCCGCGCGACAGTAAATCCATGCCCAGGAAGAAACCGAATATCGACCGCATCTTCCACGCCCTCGGCGATCCCACCCGCCGCGCGATCATGGAGAAGCTCGGCCAAGGGCCCATCTCGGTTTCGCGATTAGCGGATCCCCTCGACATCACCCTGGCCGCCGTAGTCCAACACCTGCAAGTGTTGGAGGAAAGCGGCCTGGTACAAACCGAAAAGATCGGCCGAGTACGCACATGCCGCATCGAACCCGCCGGACTTTCAGCGGCGGAGAAATGGATTGCCGATCGCCGCTCCATTTGGGAACGCCAACTCGACCGCCTGGGCGATCTGCTCGCTGAGCCTGATGAAAGCTAGAATCAGGATTATCCGTGAACACGTTTCGAATCGCACTCGCCAACATCCGATACCCGGCCACTCCCGAGGAGTCCGTCATGCTGGCCGAAGAAGCCATCGCGCAAGCGGGCATCAAGCGCGCCCGCGTCATCTGCTTCCCGGAATGCTTCGTTCCCGGCTATCGGGGACTCGGGAAGCAGGTGCCGCCTCCCGATCCCGCGTTCCTTGAACGCGCCTGGTCCACCATTGCAGCCGCCGCCGCGAAGGCATCCGTAGCAGTTGTTATCGGCACCGAGCGCGTCGTCGATCACGCCCTATTAGCCACCGCGCTGGTCATCAACCCAGACGGAACCATCGCCGGTTTTCAGGACAAAGTTCAACTCGATCCCTCCGAGGACGCCACCTATTCCCCCGGTTCGGAAAGGCGGATTTTCCAAACCGGTCCGCTGACATTTGGTGTCGCCATCTGCCATGAGGGTTGGCGCTATCCGGAAACGGTCCGCTGGGCCGTCCGGCACGGCGCTCATATCGTCTTCCACCCTCATTTTCACCAAGCCGAGCCGGACAGTTACCGCCCGTCCACTTTCGCCGACCCTGCCAATTCATTCCACGAGAAGGCCGCCCTGTGCCGCGCCGCCGAAAACACCTGCTATTTCGCCACCGTAAACTTTGCAAGCGCTGGATCGCCGACCACCTCGGCGGTGGTGTGCCCCGATGGCACGCTGCTCAGCTACCAACCGTACGGTAAAGAAGGCTTGCTCATCGCGGACCTCGACCTCACTACGGCCACAGGCCTCCTCGCGGCGCGCTGCAAGTCTGCCTAACGGTTACCGATTCCGCGCTCGAATCTCCCCAACCGCCTGCATCGCCCAGTAGTGCGCGTCCCGATCGCCCGTCCAAAAATCGCTCATCGGAATCAAGACCTTCAGGTCGTCCTTCGACCCCACGCGAGCCAACAAACCGAGAGCGGTTGTTCGCAGAGCCTTGTCAGCCAGCGCCGCGCGGATCTGTGGCAAGGCCGCGGAACCTTTCACTGCGTGCAGGATAGTCAGCGCCGTCTCGCTCGCCGCAATCGCTCCGCCACCCCCCAGCACTCGCCGGACGGCTGCAGCCACTCACTCCCCGCCGATCCGGATCAGAGCCTCCTTGGAACTCTCCAGCAGAGGCCAGTATGCGCTGCCGATCAATCCCACCAGATCGTCAACCGCTCGTGCGTCCCTGAGTTCTCCCAGCCGCATCGCGATCCATTCGATCGCCTCCAGAGGCAGTTCGCCTGGCTTCCGTAGGGCACTCACCAGGAATGCAC
>JALYHQ010000209.1 GCA_030776455.1 Acidobacteriota bacterium
GAGCACTTCAACTCCATCTCCACCGAACATCCCGAGATCCACGCCGGCCTTGTCATCATCGAAGCTATGCGCGAGCAGACCCCCACCTTGGCCGTCCTCGGCCTCCACACCGCGCGACTCTCCCGCCACTTCGAAAAAACCTTGAAGCAGCTCAACGATGCCCAGGAAAAGCGCCGCGCAACCGAAGCCACCCACCTCTCTCAAGCCGCCTCGCTCCTCCAAATGGATCAAAAACAAGGACTTCCCTACAAGCCCTCCGAAGATGGCTTCGTTTTTGCGGCAATAACTAACTTGACAGACCATTAGATTTTTGGCATACTGGATTCATGGAAGCCCCAAAGACTTTACAGCAAGCGATTCTATACTTTGCAGACTTTGACCACTGCAAAGACTTTATGGTTAGCCTCCGCTGGCCGGATGGCAAGGTTTTGTGTCCTCAGTGCGGCGCTTCCAAGGTCACGTACTTGGCCAAAGCCCGCGTATGGAAGTGCTACGGCGGGCATTCCCAAGCCAAGTTCTCGCTCAAGACTGGCACTATTTTCGAGGACTCCCCCCTGCCTTTGAGCAAGTGGCTTCCGGCTGTATGGCTGATCGTCGGTTGCAAGAACGGAATCAGCAGCTATGAGATTGGGCGCGATCTCGGCATCAGCCAGAAATCCTCATGGCACATGATGCACCGCATCCGCTACGCCTTGCAGAGCGGCTCCATTGAGAAGTTTTCGGGGCATGTCGAAGTGGACGAAACTTTCATCGGCGGCGCATCGCGGAACATGCACAAGGCGAAACGTGCGCGGGTTATCAAGGGATCGCTCCGTAGCGCTGGCAAGACCATCGTTATGGGCATCCTGGAGCGTGGCGGCAAGGTCCATACCGCTATCGTGCCGAACGTCCGGCGCAAACCGCTTCACGACGAAATCAAGAAGCATGTCGAACCGGGATCGGACATCTACAGCGACAAACTCCACTCGTACAAAACCTTGGAAGATGCCAACTACAAGCATCATGTGATTGACCACTTGGTTTCGTACGTCGAAGGGAACGTGCATACCAACGGCCTGGAGAACTTCTGGAGCTTGCTCAAACGCGGCCTGGACGGAACCTATATCAGCGTCGAACCCTTTCACCTGTTCCGGTACCTGGACGAACAGATGTTCCGGTACAACAACCGGAAGGGCATGGATGATTTTGACCGCTTCAAGCTGGCGATGTCTCAGATCGTCGGCAAGCGCCTCACTTGGAATCGGCTCACTGGGAACCTCGCGGACGAACAAACGTGGTTTAACTGAGCGGGAAGCGAAGCGCCAGAAGCGCGGGAAACGCGAGACGAAAAATTAACCCGTCGCGCTTTTCGCGTTGCGGATCATCACGAAGTCCTCAAGTGCTTCTTCGGGAGAACTGTATGCGCTTCCGGTAGTTCGGACTTCAAGGCCCTCTTTGTACCAATGGACGTACCACTTCCTTTTTCCGTCCCATCCAACTCCTGCGTAGCCGACAAAGCAATTCTCCTCCGAGGGAAGTCCCGTCACAATATAAAGTATCGGTTTACTAGCGTCTCCTGCTCCAGAGACCTCGCGGAACCATCCCAGTAGTCTCAAACCATGGTCACTCATCGCATCAGGCCTTTCCTTTACCCTTCTTCTTTCTTGGTTCAGCCTTTTTGAACGGGCTGGGCGGCATCGCGCTTTTCGGAACGGATAGGATCGTCTTCATCGCACTACGGAAGCGCTCGAACGCCTCCGGGCCTTCTATCATCTCCGCGTGGGGCTTCATGGCTTGATGATACCTCGCCTTCGTCTCACTTGGGGATAGACTGTAGACTCAAAGCGATATCAGCAAGTCGGTCGAATTCGCTTCGTACGTAAGGCTTCCACCCTGTTGCCAATATCTTGATGTTGGCGTCCAGAGTATCACGGAAACGAGGCATGATCTCCGATTCACGCAGATGCTCGCGACGACCCAATCTGTTCTTTAACAAAAATGAAAGAGATAGCCGACGGGGTCGGACGGGCGGCTGTTCAAACTGTTCGGTTCTGTCCCGCATCCATTCCCAGGCGAGAATGTCCGCCGCCTGCAACAGCCTCATGCCCGCCGGCCCCTTCTTCGGAACGAACATGTGAGTGTAATACCGATACTTCGTTAACAGACGGGGCGAAAAAGGAATGAGACCAAGGAATCGCTCAGCTTCCTTTTGGAAGCTAGTCCCCTGCTCAAAGTAGTATGTAATCAACCCGCGATACGCTCTCTCGTCACAGTACTCCGCAATGTTGTTGATCGCCATTTGGGCAATAAATGTGTAGGGACCACCAAAACTAAAAAGCCAGTCGAGACCGCTTTCCTCTGATATCATCCTGGCGCACTTAACGTATTCGGCAATATTCACCGATACGGCAACTTGAAACTCAGCATGGTGACGAATGTGTTTGATTAACGAGCGAGCCAAGCGGTCACATGGACCCTTCCCAAGTTTGTCGAAAGGGGGTGCGCTATTCGCACAATCGGTCATGTGAAAATCGGTTATACCAAAGTCTTTGTGCGCGAGCGTACGCTTCCAGGCTTGATTCAACTTGCGCGCATGGAGGGGTTCAAAGAAGAACCCGCCTATGGCGAGCACCGTCTTGTCACGGTCGATGCTCTCATCAAAAAAGGCTTTGAACATTGCCAGAAAGTCTGAACCTTCATCTAGTAACGAATCAAGTGGATCATCGTGGCAGATTGCCAATCACTCCGCGCCCCTTTCCGCCGCATCCGTTTTTTGATACACTACGGCTAGCCACGGCGGAAAGGCTGTTGCGGTGTTCCACCATCGCAACGCCAAGCCGTGCAGAAGGTTTAGTTTTCTACACGCAATCTCAGTATAAGGGAGAATTGCGCGTGGAAGCCAACCAAAACCTTGATCCATCAGTTGAGCAAGCCGTAAGCTCGGTAGAGGTATCCGAGACCAAACGCAGGGGAATCACCGGGGCCGCAGAGCACCTTCAATTGCTGTTAAGCGATTTTCCATTCTTTGGTGCTTGGCGAGTAGTCCTTCTGCCAGCAGTGCAAGACCGGACACCAACAGAAACAGAGCTTGATTTGAATTCTTTAGGAGGCTAGCGGACTTTTCAAAGACACGAACGGATCGGGCGAGGGAATCGTTTGCACTTGTCATCCCCCGATTCTACCAGCTTGGGTCAGTCAAGTCAGTTATTGCCGTTTTTGCAAATGCCGAAATCCAGACCTTCATTCGTCGCCGCGACCGCCTCAAACAAGCGGCGGCCGACGCTTGACAATGGGATATCATGTGAAACTACACTGCCCGAGCAAGTGTTTAGATTCAGGTACCGCCCATGGATGCTGAACGTCAGGAACGGCTGCGCTATTTCGGCTTCGCCGGCCTTGTCGGCTTCCTCCTCCTGCTGAATCTCACCGGCGTCTTCACCACAGTCTTCGGCATCGATACCGCCGCCATCCTCACCGTCCTCGGCGGCTACCGGATCTTCCGCAATGCCATTGCGGCCCTGCTCGAAGGCGACATCTCGGCCGACCTCGCCATCTGCGTTGCCGTGATCGCCGCCCTCTCCATCGGTCAATATCTCGCGGCGGCAGAAGCCATGTTCGTCATGCTGATCGGCGAGGGCCTGGAAGCCTACGCCGCCGGCCGTACCTCCTCTGCCATCCACCGCTTTGTCGAGCAGATGCCTCGTCGCGCCCGCTTGCTCCGTGGCGGCCAGGAGCTCGATGTGGATGCTTCCTCGCTCACTCCCGGCGACCACATCCTGGTCCGCGCGGGCGAGCGCATTCCGTCCGATGGCATCGTCTCCCTGGGCATCTCCAGCGTCGACGAAAGCACCATCACCGGCGAGTCTCTCCCCCGTGACAAACAGCCCGGCGATGAAGTTTTCTCCGGCGCCTTGAACGGTCACGGCCTGCTGCACATTGAAGTGACCCGCGCCGGCGATGAAACCACGCTCTCACGCGTCATCCGTCTGGTTCAGGAAGCCGGCGAACAGCGCGCACCCGTCGAACGCCTGGCTGACCGATTCGCGCGCTACTTCCTCCCCGCCCTGCTCCTCGCCGCCGGCCTTACGTTCTACTTCACGCATGATTGGCTGCGGACCGTCGCCGTCTTGCTCGTCGCCTGCCCCTGCGCGCTAATCCTCGCCACTCCCACCGCCATGGTCGCCGCCATCGGCGGCCTCGCTCGCCGCGGAATTCTCGTGCGCGGCGGCACCGTGCTCCAGCAAGCCGCCAAGATTGACACCGTCCTGTTTGATAAGACCGGCACCATAACCGAAGGCCGGTTCGAAGTCCTGCGCATCCTGCCGATCGCCGCTACCGAGCCGGAGTTGCTGCTCCTTGCCGCCGCCGCCGAAAGCGGATCGGAGCACGTCCTCGCCCGCGTCATCCAGCAAGAAGTCGCGCGCCGGGGCCTCACTTCATTGACTGCGGAGCAGGCCCGCGTGCTCCCCGGCTGCGGTGCAGAATGCATCGTCAACGGCGAGCCCGTCCGTGCCGGCAACGCCGCCTTCCTCTCCGAATTTGGAATCCGTGGATTTGATCCGCTGCTCCAGGAGGCCGACCGCATCGGTGCAACCACCATCCTGGTCGCCGCGGGCGACCGCCTCGCGGGCGCCATCCTCCTCCGTGACCGTATCCGCGACGGTGCCCGCGAAGCCGTGCAAGGCTTGACCGCGCTGGGCGTCACGCGCCTCGTGATGCTCACCGGCGACCGCCGCCGCGCCGCTGAAGCCGTCGCACGCGAGGTTGGCATCCCCATCGTTGAAGCCGAGCTTCTTCCCGAACAAAAGCTCGATCACGTCCGCCGCGGGATGGCGCAGGGAAACCATGTCGCTATGGTCGGTGAAGGCCTCAACGATGCCCCCGCCCTCGCCGCCGCTCACGTCGGAATAGCCGTCTCGGGCGCCAGCGACATCACCGCCGAAGCCGCCGATGTCGTATACCTCGGCCACTCGCTCGACAAACTCCCCAAGCTCTTCGAGGTCAGCCGGAAGGCCGTCGCCACCGCGTGGCAGAACATCATATTGTTCGCAGGCGTGGTGAACGTGCTCGCTGTCGGCCTGGCCGCCACCGGCGTCATCGGACCCCTGGGCGCAGCCTTCACGCATCAACTCTCTTCCCTCTTCGTGATGCTCAACTCCCTGCGACTGCTGCGTATCGAACGTACCGGCCCGCGCCGTTTTCGGTTCGGCCTCCACCCGGTGGTTCACCGCCTCTGGTTCGGCCTGCGCCATCTTACCGATTCGTTCGACGCACGCGCTCTGTTTCTGCGCGCCCTCGATCGCCGCCGCGAACTTGCGAGCCCCGCGCTGCTGGCCGCGCTCGTGCTGCTCTTGCTCAACGGATTCTACGCGCTCCGTCCCAATGAAATCGGCGTCATCGAACGCTTTGGACGCAAGCTTCTGCCCCTCCGCGAACCCGGCTTGCATTACAAACTTCCCTGGCCCATCGAGCGCCTTACGCGCGTCCAGGCCACCCGCATCCGCACTGTCGAAATCGGATTCCGATCGTCGTCCCCGAGCCGCCTTTCCTCCGAGCCTGCCACTTATGAGTGGAACGTTCAACATCGCACCGGACGCTTCCAGACCATGCCAGACGAAGCCCTCATGCTCACCGGCGACCTCAACATGATCGAAGTGAACGCCGTCATCCATTACCGGATTCGCAAACCCGACGATTTCTTGTTCCGCCAAATGGACGGCGAGGCCACCGTTCGCTCCGCCGCCGAGGCCGCGCTCCAGTCGGTGGCCACCACCAGCGCGCTCGACAACGTCCTGACTTTTGACCGGTTGAATCTCGAGGCGCGTCTGCGCACTGAATTGCAATCCCGCCTGGACCGCTATGAGGCCGGCGTCGAAGTGCTCGGTGCGCGCCTGCTCGACGCGCATCCGTCGCTCGAAGTGGTGGAGGCCTTCCGCGAAGTCTCCGCCGCCTTCGAGGAAAAAAACCGGCTGATCAACGAATCGGAAGGCTACCGCAATGAGCAGGTCGCGCTCGCGCGAGGAAATGCGCAGGTACGCGTAATCGAAGCCGAAGGTTACGCCGGCGGCCGCAAGAATCGCTCCGACGGCGATGCCGCCCGCTTCACACAATTCGAAGACGCCTTCCGGGCCGCTCCCGGACTTACCGAGGCGCGCTTGTTCCTCGAATCCATGGAACAGATTCTCCCGGGCAAGCGCAAAATGATCGTCGACTCCAGCAAGGGGCGGCGCTCGCTCCTATTGATCGAGGATGGCGTCGAACTTTCGCCGGCCGCCATTCCCAGTATTCTGCCGGAGCGTGTCCGGCCCCCCGGCGATTGAGGACGCATTCATGATTCCAGAAAAATATAGACGTTATCTCCCGGCAGCGGCCGCTGTCGCGCTGCTCATCCTGTGCTGGCTCACCTTCTTCACCATCCGCGAGACCGAGTTCGTGTTGATCACCCAGTTCGGCCGCCCGCTCTACACCGTGACGGACGCCGGCCTGCACGCCAAATGGTTCTGGGAGAGCGCAACAACCTTTGACCGCCGCCTCCGCGTCTACAATCCCCGCCCTTCCGAATTTCTCACTCACGATAAGAAGAACCTCGTGATCGAAAGCTACGTGGCGTGGCGCATACAGGATCCTAAACGCTTCGTTGAAACAGTCGGCGACCCCGGCGCAGCCGAAATGCGTTTGCATGACATCGTATGGTCCGGCCTGTCCGCGGCTCTCGGAACACATGATCTCGATTCGCTCATATCTTCCAGCGTCGAGTCGGTGCAGGCGGCCACCTTGCTCGACAACCTCACTAATCTGACCGATCGCGCCGCTCTCCAGCGTTACGGCGTCCAGGTAGTCGATGTTCGCATCAAGCGTCTCAACCTGCCAGAACAGAACAAGCAGAGCGTCTACGCACGCATGCGTGCCGAGCGCGAACGCATCGCCCGCCAGTACCGCGCCGAAGGCGAAGAGCAAGCCCTCCGCATTCGCGCCGATGCCGACCGCCAGAAAGAGCAGACCCTCTCCGCCGCCTACAAGGAGGCCGAAAAGATCAAAGGTGAAGGCGACGCGCAGGCCACCCGAACCTATGGCGCGGCCTACTCCAAGAATCCACGCTTCTACAAGCTGCTGCGGACGCTCGAATCCTACCGGAAAATCTTCGACGATAAAACCACCGCGATCCTCAGCTCAGATTCCGAGCTGCTCCGCATCATGATGCGAGGCGAGGCCGGCGCGAAATAATGCAAGCGCTGCTCACACCGACGACGCCCGCCGAGACCGCCCCGTCCCGAACGCGCTCGCGATTCCGCCAGTGGCTGGCGGCCGCCTTCGGCCTGTGGCTTCTCACCGGCGTCTACCTGGTCAACACCCAGCAGCAGGCCGTGTTGACGCGCTTCGGCGCGGTGGTGGACCCTCGCGTCCTGCCCGGAATCCACATTTCCCTGCCCTGGCCTATTGACCGGGTGACCCGCTTGAAGGTACAGCAACTCCAGCGCCTCGTGGTCGGCGGCGATTCGGCCGATACCGTGGTGGGACGCTCTCAGCCCCTGCGCTCGCAGTTCCTCACCGGCGATCAGAACCTGCTCAACTTGCGTGTCGTCGTGCAATACTCGGTCGGCTCCCCAGTAGATTACCTGTTCCGCACCGGGAACGTCGCCCAAGTGGTTTCGTCTGCCGTCGAATCCGCGCTGGCCGCCAGAATCGCGCGCCAAACCGTCGACACCATCCTCACCAGCGGCAAGGCCGCCATTCAAGACGAAGTCCGCTCCTCCGCGCAGCGCGTTCTGGATGACTATCGCGCCGGCGTGCTGCTTTCCACCATCAACATTGAAAGCGTCGCCCCGCCGCCCGAAGCCGCCGACGCGTTCCGCGATGTCGCCAGCGCCCGCGCCGATTCCTCGCGCATCGTGAATGAAGCCCAAGGCTACGCTAATGACGTTATTCCACGCGCCCGAGGCGAAGCCCAGCAACTGCTCGAATCCGCGCAAGGCTACCGCCAGCGCAAGATCGACGAAGCCCAAGGCGATGCCGCCCGCTTCACGCAGGTCGCCGCCGAATACACCAAAGCCACCCAGGTAAACGGCGAGCGCCTCTATCTCGAAACTATGGAAGCGATTCTTCCCAAGATCAAGAAGTTGATCGTCGATAACAAGGGAAACCTGGATCTAACCATCGTCCGCCGGGGCGAGAAGTGAGCAAGAAACACCTCGCGCCCATCCTGACGGTTTTGATCCTGGCCGCCGCCCTCGGCTTCACACTAACCCGCAACAAACCCCAGGTCGAGACGTCCCCCGAAGACGCCATCTACGAAATGCTCGACGCTGCCAAGAAAGGCGACGTCCCCCGTTACCTCGCAGCCTACAGCGGCCCCATGGAAGCCTCTCTCAAGCAATCCATCGCCGAGTCTTCTCCCACCGCTTTCCGCCAATACCTCATCGACACCAACGCCACCTTGAAAGGCGTAGCCGTCACGACGGCCGAGCCCCCCACCACGCGCGAAGTCAAACTCCGCGTCGAGTACGTCTACCAGGACCGCAATGAAACCCAACTCATGTACCTCGAAAAGCTCCCCCCCGGCTGGAAAATCACCCGCGCCGAATCCTCCCAGCGCGTAAAGACTCTAGTCCCCTACGGCACCCCCGTCAGGTAAACA
>JALYHQ010000210.1 GCA_030776455.1 Acidobacteriota bacterium
AACGATCCGTTACCGCCATCGGCGATCAGATTACCAACGGCAGGAACATGTGGACCGGCCCTTCGCTACCTGGCGCTTCCGTGCCAATCCTTGGGATTCCGGTGGGGTCTTATCTCCTGGTTGCGCAGGCGATGGTGGACGGCAAGCCATATCGCGGAACTCAAACGGCAGACATTAGACCGGAAGGCCCCAGTGAGATAGCGATTCCGGTGGAAGCGGGTGTCGATCTAATGGGCAGCTTGTCGGTGGAAGGACCTGGCGCGGAGAAGTATTTCGGCGGCAGCGTCAGCCTGGTTCCCGGCGACGGTCTTCCGTGGAACAGACCGCCGTTGCGCGCGAGCGTCAATAAAGACGGGAGCTTCAAGATCGCCGGCGTTCCCGCGGGCGTGTGGGATATTAACGCCAGTCCACTGCCATCCGGCGGCTATATCAAATCCATGAAGCTGGGCGACCAGGACGTGCTCACGGAGGCAATGGAGATTCGTGCCGACACTACCGCATCCTTGAAGATCGTGATGGGAACGCAGGCCGCGATCCTGGAAGGCACGGTAATAGGTGGGGACCAGCCCGCGCGTGCGTTTGTAGTGCTTGCGCCGGAGGAGAAGTTTCGCGAAGTTCTCAGCTTTTATCGATTCGCCGTAAGCGACGATAAGGGTCATGTTGAGATCAAGGGCGTAATGCCTGGAAGGTATCGGATCTATGCATTTGAGGAGTTCGAGCAGCGGTCCATTCAGGATCCCGACTTTCTGAAGCCATACGAATCCGCCGGTGTCGCGGTCAACCTGCGCGAAGGTCAAAACGAAGCCCAGAAACTTTCGGTGATCCCGGCCGGAGTGTCCAAATGAAGGCTGGGTGGCTGACGCTGGCAATGCTGAGTTTGCGGTTGACGGCTCAAGGACCGGTGTATTCGAAACAGCCGGCGCAGCCCCAGACTGGAAAAGCCTCCATTGAAGGAACGGTAATCGATGCGGGCACTCGCGAGCCAGTTAAGAAGGCGTCGGTCATGCTCATGGGACGCTTTTCGCTGAACGCGATCACGGATGCTTCCGGACATTTTGCGTTCCGCCAGTTGCCCGCGGGGCAATACTCGATTCAAGCGCAAAGCGAAAAGTATCCGCCCGCGCAGCCAGGAGGTGAGGGGGGACACTTCCTCGCAGTTCCGCTCGCGGCCGATGAGCAGAAGCGGGACGTTAATTTGACGCTCACCCCCGGGGCTGCGATACGCGGGCGTCTGGTTGATGACGAAGGGAGTCCAATGCCGGGTTGCAGCGTCACTGCGATGCAGTTCCGGGAAGTGGATGCAGGCCGGACTCTGCAAGGTGCTAACTGGGGAACAAGCGACGGTATCGGTGAGTACCTGATTTCGAGAGTTCGTCCGGGCAAGTATTACATCATGGCGCATTGTTACCGGGCCGTAACGTTACCTCACGCCTTCATCCGGCGGAGTGACGCGATGGATGCGCCGGTGCTCACTTATGCACCACAGTTTTACCCGGGCGCACCGGATCCGGCAGGCGCGACCCGAGTGGAAGCGCAGGCGAATGCGAACATTTCGGGGATCGACTTCCGGATGCCCCCGGCCACGGGAGTGACAGTACGAGGCCACGCAGGCCCGCCCCCGCCCGACCAGAATCTTCAGATCGAGCTGCAGCCGAAGGATGTGCCGCGGCGGGAGTGGCAACAGCAAATCGCGCGGGTCAACGGGTCGACTGGCCAATTTCGGTTTCCGAACGTGACTCCAGGCTTGTATGAGCTCACGGCGATGGGGACGGGGGATGGACATTCTTATTTCGGGAGAGTGCAGATTGAAGTAGGCGCGACACCATTGGATCCGATTAAGGTGGAACTCAGCGCGGCGCCCTCAATCAGTGGAAGCATTTCGATCGAGGGCAATGTCAAGGTTCCAATCACCAATTTGGTAATCAGGATGGATCCCTTGGAGGCAATCGTGGGAGATCCCTCGGAAGCTGCAGTGCAGAGCGATGGAACGTACACTTTCAAGTCCATCGTGCCGGGGCACTGGCGATTGTCGGTGAGCAACGCGCCGGGCTACCTGAAGTCGGTGATGCGGGGCGACCAGGAAGTCTCGGGCGAGGATCTTGAAATCGGCCCGGCTGGCGCGCTTTTGAAGATCGTGATCGGCACGAACCTTGCGAGCATGAACGTCGGCTTCTCGGCTCCGCCTGCTGAGCCAGGCCAATACTCCGCAATGGTTTGGCGTGAACACGGCTATCGCGACTTGCGGGTGCTTGGTCAACAGGGTCCAACTACAATCGGCGTACCTCCCGGCAAGTATCACGTATGCGGTGTAACTGGCGGTCAACAATCGTTTGCGCTGATGCAGAATCATGCATTGCTTAGAGCTCTGGAGAGCGTTTGCGAGACGGTGGAGGTGGGCGAGGGCGGGAGCGCGAGCGTGCAGATGCGGCTGGTGACGTCGCAGGAGTTGACGAAGATGGCGGCGAAACTGGAGGAGTGAAGGGTGGTAGGATAGAAAGCAGTTCCCACGCCATCTCTTCAGGAGAAGTGAATGAATTCGACTCTAGCCATCACCGCCGGGGCAATCCTGGCCGCCGGCAGCGCCTTTGCGGCGAATACGGCCGGCGCCAACGCGCCGACTTTTTCCAAGGACGTCGCTCCGATTCTGTACAAGAGCTGCGTCTCATGCCACCGGCCGGGTGAGGCCGCTCCCATGGCGCTTCGCAGTTACACGGAAGTGCGGCCCTGGGCCAAGGCGATCAAGCAGCAGGTGGCGACGCGCACCATGCCGCCGTGGCACGCCGATCCGACTGTCAATCACTTCTCGAATGATCGCCGGCTGAGCGATGCTGAAGTGGCGACGGTGGTGAAGTGGGCCGACGCGGGCGCGCCGGAAGGTAAGCCGGCCGATCTGCCCAAGCTGCCGGAGTTCACCGAAGGCTGGGTGATCGGCAAGCCCGATCTAGTGCTGGAGAACGGGGTGACGTTCCCGATCCCGGCCACGGGCGTGGTGGATTACAAGTACTACAAAGTGGATCCGGGCTTCAAGGAAGATACGTGGATCCAGGCGGCCGAAGTCCGGCCATCGCAGCGCAAGCAGGTGCACCACATCCTGGTGTTCGTGCAGCAGGACGGCAAGCGCGCCACGCGCGGGGGCGAGCAGTTCAGCGACATGCTGATCGGCTACGCGCCGGGCGTTCCGAGTATCGTCTGGGATCCCGATACGGCATTCCTGGTGAAGGCCGGGTCAAAGCTGCTGTTCCAGGTGCACTACACCACCAACGGCACGGCAACAAGCGATCACGACGTGCTGGGGCTGAAGATTCGCAAGGACCCGCCGAAGTACCGGGCGCTGACCGGGTCGGCGGTGCAGTTCCGGCTGTCGATTCCGCCCAACGATCCGAACTATGAAGCAAAGGCAACGCAGGAGTTCAAGGAAGACGCGACGCTGCTGGATCTGACGCCGCACATGCATCTGCGCGGCAAGGCCTTCAAGTACGTGCTCACGTATCCGGACGGACGCACCGAGGAATTGCTGAACGTGCCGCACTACGACTTCAACTGGCAGCTGAGCTACGTGCTGGCGGAGCCGCGCGTGATACCGGCGGGGTCGAAGATCGAGGCAACGGCGTGGTATGACAACACGGCGAATAACAAGTACAATCCGGATCCCACGCAGACGGTGAAGTGGGGCGATCAGACGTTCAACGAAATGATGATCGGGTTCTTTAACTACAAAGTGCCGGTGGACCGGGCGGAGCCGGCTACGGGAACGAAGGCGCCGGAGAAGAAGACGGGGGCGGAATAGCTTTTCGCTTACTCCCAGTCTTCGATCTTTAGGCCGGCGACTCTTCCGAATTCACGGCTGTTGTGAGTGACCAGAATGGCATTGTTCGCCAGTGCAATGGCGGCAATCAGCAGATCGTTTGGTCCGATCGGCGTCCCCTGCCTCTCCAGGTCCGCGCGAATTGTACCCGTAGCCTCAGATGCCCGGTCGTCGAATGGAAGGGACACAAATCCATTGAAGAAATGGACGAGACCCGCGATCATGCGCTCTCGGATCCGACTCTTCTGTGCTCCATACAGCAACTCAGCCTTCACGATTGAGCAGAGACTCACGTCTTGATGGTTAAGTTGCTCGAGACGCGCTTTGACGGCGGTGGACTGTCCGTTCAAATATCGAAATGCACGTATTCGTATCCAGCAAATAGATCAACGAAGGAACTCTCGGGCCTCGAACTCGCCCCGCGATGCGCGTTCAAGGGGGTGCTCGGTAAAGTCGCCGTAGGTCTGCTCAAAGAAACCATCGGGCCACGTTGCGGAGGAGTCCGACACCGGTTGAACGATTATCACAACTTCAACCTCGGATTCGGGCAAACCCGTCGGAACACGCAAGTTCAGCGTACCATTCGCTTCGAGGCGAGTCTTAACGGGAATCGTCACCATAAGTGTCCAGTAAATTTCATGATACGCCAATCGTTACGGGAGTTCTGAGATCTTGCCGGACGGTTTGGGGACCGGGAACGGGAGCGTGTCCGGGGTGACGCGGACGGCGGTGGTGAACTTGAACGGGTATTTGCCGCCGCTGGGGTAAGTCAGCTCGACGAAATAGGCGGTCCAGCCTTTTTCGGGGGACTCAACGTGGCCGACGTACACGTTGTCGCCGGTTGAAGTGAGGACCGTGCTCTTGTAGGCCGGGCCGATGGACATCAGGCGAAAATCGCGGTGCTCGGGGTTGGTCGCCACCCAGATTTTCACTTCGGTTGGCTTGTCGACGCTGGTGACTTTGATGTCGCCGTTCTTTTCAAACTTCCAGAAAAACTTCGGCCGCGGCTGGCCGCGCAGGACGGCGTCATAGAAGGCGATGAGGCTCTCGCGGGCGTCGGAATTGTTGAGCGAGTGGTTGGTGTTGGGAACGTAGCGCAGATACTTCTCGCCGGGCAGATCATCGAAGTAATACTGCGATGAATCGGGGAGAAAGTACTGATCGCCCGCCGAATTCATGATCATTTTCGGCATGGTGTAGCGGTCGCGATAACTGTAGGGCTCCACCAGGTTCATCAACGCGGCGTACTCGGGCGTCTGCGAAACATTCATGATGCCCATGTCTTCGTAATCTTTCACCGCGGGCGAGTAGAAGCCGTAAGCCTGATAGTGGTGCTCGAAGGACTTCTTACTGTTGAGCATGTCGATCACCATGGGGACGGCGGCAACCACGCGCTTGTCGACGGCGGCGGTGGTCCAGGTGGTCCAGCCGCGTTTCGATCCGCCGGCCACGACGAATTTGTCCACCTTAACGGCGCCGCCCTCGGGCTTCGCGCAGAATGAGGTAACGGTGTCCATGGCGCGAACCGAGGCCTTGGTCATGGGCATGCGCAAGGGCCAGGTTTCGTCGCCGGTTTTCAGATACTTCACCCAGGTGTAGGCGATGATCGAGTCTTCGTTGCGGGACTTTTTGTCGTCGCTGAAGACGAGCGGCTCATTGGGGATGCCGCGCAGCTCGGCCACCACGGAGTGCGTGGACATGGCGGTGTCGACGTTCTGGGGGCTGGGTTTATCGGGCGCCTTGTCGGTGACGGATCCGCCGGTGATAAAGAGGAAGCCGGTGGTTCCAGTGACTTCGTTGGGGCGGATGATGGTGAGCCAGTGCTTCCAAACGGGACGATTCACTTCCGCGGCCGTCCGCCACGTCTGCGAGGTCATGTCGAGGACATAGGTGGTGTAACCTTCACCGGGAACGGTTTTCACCAGTTCATATCGGTAGGTTGGGTCGGGAGCGCAGACGTATTTATCGAGGCCCGTGAGCTTGCCGGCGCGGTCAGCCGCGGAGAGCGGGGCGAGAACCAGGCAGGCGGCCAGGAGCAGGAAGATTCTACGGGGAATCGGGTTTTTCATGGAGGCTTACAATCATAGCACTTAAGCGGGGATGCGAGCGGGCGACCATGCGGACTGAGCGACGCGGTCTATTTTCTCCAGGAGATCCTGGATGTGGATGGGCTTCGAAAGATAGTCGTCCATTCCGGCCTCGATGCATTTTTCTACGTCGCCCTTGATGGCGTGCGCGGTGAGGGCAATGATGGGAATGTGCCCGCCGGTTACCTTTTCGATTCTGCGGATCTCGGCGGTGGCTTCGAGCCCGCTCATCTCGGGCATCTGCACGTCCATCAGGATGAGATCGAACTCGGCGCTTTCAAGTGCCTGCAAGGCCTGCAGGCCATTATTGGCGACGACGACTGAATGCCCGCGCTTCTGAAGCAGGGTAAGGGTGAGCTTCTGATTGACCGGGTTATCCTCGGCCACCAGGACGCGGAGGACATGGGCGGTTTTCGCCTGGGAATGCGAATCGGGTTCGGGGGGGTGGCGCGGGGCGTTGAGCACGCGGCCGACGGCGGTCCGCAGCTCGCCGGCGAGGATAGGCTTGGTAAGGAACACGGTGATGCCCAAACGTTTGCACCGGGCGGCATCGACGTGCAGGCCGGTGGAGCTGAGCATCATAATGGCGTGGGGCGCCAGGGCGGGATCGGCCTGCATGCGGCGGGCGACCTCAAAGCCATCCATGCCGGGCATTTGAGCGTCCAGGATTACCAGATGATACGGGTGGCCACCTGCCAATGCCGCGCGCAGCATAGAGAGCGCTTCAGTTCCTCCAGAGGCGCTGCCGGTTAGCATGCCTGAATTGCGCAGCAGATTCTCGACAATCTTGCGGTTGGTGGGGTTATCGTCCACGATGAGCGCGCGTTTGCCTTGGAGCGCGGGCTCAAGCGGCGGGGTAGACTGCGCGGGAGACTTGGCGAGCGCGCCGACGGGGACGGTGAACGAGAAAACGCTGCCCTTGCCGACTTCGCTTTCGACGTGAATCTGGCCGCCCATGAGCTGCACCAGACGAGCCGAGATCGCGAGGCCAAGGCCGGTGCCGCCGTACTTCCGGGTCATGGAGCCGTCAGCCTGGCGAAAAGGCTCAAAGATCGCTTGCCGGGCATCCGGCGAGATGCCAATGCCGGTATCGCGGACGGCGAATTTCAACTCGCGGGACTCGCCGAAGACGGGGCCCGTAGTGACATCCACTAGAACCTCGCCTGTGTGGGTAAATTTGATGGCGTTGCCCATCAGGTTCATCAGGATCTGGCGGATGCGCAGCCCGTCGCCGACCACGATGCGGGGCAGATCCTCAGCCATGTGGCAGAGCAGCTCGAGGCCTTTTTCATGGGCGCGGAGGGCCAAGGCCTTCATGGTTTCGGCCATCGCCAGCTCCAGGTCAAACTCGACCGGATCCACTTCGAGGCGGCCGGCTTCTATCTTGGAGAAGTCTAGAATATCGTTGATCACGGTGAGCAACGAATCGGTGGAGGATCGCACGGTGAGCAGGCAATCGCGTTGTTCAGTGGTCAGCTCGGTTTCGAGCGCAAGCTCGGTCATGCCCAGGATGCCGTTCATGGGCGTCCGGATTTCGTGGCTCATGTTGGCGAGGAATTCACTCTTGAGGCGGCCGGCGGTCTCGGCTTTGTCGCGCGCGCCGCGCAACTCGGCGTTGAGAGCAAGCAGGTCGCCGGTGCGCTGCAGCACTTCGTCTTCGAGATGCTTGCCATGTCCTTCGAGCTGTATATCGCGCCGCTGAATCTCGGCAAGCATTTCATTGAAAGCGTCAATCAGCGCGCCGATATCGGCGGAGGACTGCCGCGGGAGGCGAAGGGAGTAGTTCTTATTGCTGGAAATCTCACGGGCGGTCCGGGTTAGCAACAGAATGGGAGCGGCGACAATACGCACGAGCCTGGAAGAGAGCAGGAACGCGATGCCCACGGAGGAGAGCAACGCCAGGATGGTTACGATGACATAGCGCCGCGTGCGGGTGTCCACCTCGGTCAAACTGGACAAGATATAGATGGCGCCAATCCGGTCTCCATTCAAGACGATGGGGCGGCTAACCGAGAGCAAACCGCCGTTAAAGGAATACCCCATGGGAGGCGCAGCCGGCGGCAGGGCGAGGCCGGAGGCATCCGAACGCCGGTAAGAGGCGAACGGACGCCCGCCCTTGCCGTAGATGCTGGCCGCCAAAATGGCCGGCCGCGTGCGCAAGCCATGCAGCGTTCCCTCAGCGGCGCGGACATCGTCAAACTCGAGGGCCGCGGTGGTGTTGGCTCCGATCATGTCCGCGGCGGCGATCAAGCCGTCTGCGATATCGCCGCGCAAAGAGGCGAGCTCGGGGATCACCGATCCGAGGGATGCCAGCAGAACCGTAACGCTGGTGGTGAGCATGGTGACCAGCACCAGCTTGCGTCGGATGGAAAGGCGATCAAACCGGAGCGAAGGTTGTCGAATTGAATGGGACACGGCTATTCGCTCCTGCTTCTGCTCAGCTTGAGCAAATTGGAACTGAGATGGATGCCCGCGCGGCGCACGGCCTCCGGATTGATTTCAAAGTGAACGCTGTTGTTATCGACCATGAACTCCACCAGACCGCCCGCCTGCAAGAACCCGCGGCGTTCGCCAACGGTGAGGATTCCAAGGCCGGCCAGCTTGGGGAGGATTTCGGTAAAGCGGGCCTTTTCGGCAGTACTCACAAAGACGATGTGACACTCATGAGCCTGAGGAAGGGCGACAAAACGCCGAACGATGACCGGGCGTCCATTGATGATCTTTTGGTCAATGGTCTGATCCAGGATGGCGCCAAAGGGGTCCGGTCCGAGAATCCCCAGCACGATGGGACCGGAGTCCTGGGAGGGCCATTCGATAAACTTCGCGAAGTTGTAGAGGAATGCGGCTTTGACGCGGTACTCGAGCACGGAATCGCGTTCGGCGGCAGGGGCAGGCGCGAGCATTGCCGCCAGGCAGGCAGCGGCTACCCAGCCGGAGTTTCGAGCGAGCGCGGACGCGCGGGGCCGCACGCGTCAGAACCTCCACACAAGCTTGGCGTAGACATCCCGCTTCACTTGTTCCGGAAGAATTGCGCGAGGGGAGTAGAACTCATAGTGGTCAGAACGGAACAGATCCCTTGCGCCAAGGGAGAGTTCGACGGCGGGCGATGCTCGCCAGCCGAGGCGTACGTCACCGCGCGGGTAAGCGGGAACGTAAGGGTCAGGCAGCTTTCCGGTGAAGAAAATGGATGCGTCGAACTGCAGGGTTCTGGTCAGGTCGAAATAGGAACGAACTTGAAAGTGGCGCTTCGGGCTGGAGCTCTCGTCCAGGGGGGAGTGGATGACCATATGCAGCCAGCTATAGCTGCCGGCGAGCTTCCAGCGTTCGGTAACGGTCCAATTAGCGGAAATTTCGCCGCCGAAAGTACGGCCCGAAAGGCCATTCGCGACTCGGACGGGAAGCTCGAGGTGGGGAATGGGGATAAGGCTAAAGACAGGGTCGCCGGGGACAGTACTTCTGAGGCGGTCATAGTGGTTGTAGAAGGCCGCCATGTCGAGCGATAGCCGGCCGCCATACTCCAGCCGCTGTCCGGCTTCATAGGCCAGCACCGTTTCCGAGCCGAAGGAGGAACTGCCCAAGAACGTGGCCCGGATTAGCGGCTGGCCGGGCGAATCGACAATCGACGTAACGGAAGAAACGCCGCGTTCGACCAGGGAGGGAGTCCGGACCGCGCGTGAAACGGCCATCCAAGTGGAAGCGCGCGCGTTCGGCTGCCAGACCAGCCTCCCAGTGGGTTCAATTTCGAACCCTGTAAAAGTATTGTGGTCAAAACGCGAACCGAGGGAGACATGCACTCGGTTGCCCGCCATTGAGAACTCGTCCTGGACAAACGCGCTGAACAGATGCGTATCGAGTTCGGGGCGGAGATGGGTTAACTCGGTGGATTGGGCGGTGTGTTCGGTGAAGCGATAACCAATGCCCCAGATCAACTCATTACGTTCAGAGAACGCATACTGATGCTGGAAGTCCGCATTGAGAGTAGACAGCGTAAAGGGCAGTTCCGGGTCCGTACGCTGGTAGTGATCGAAATATATCAGCAATTGCGTCCGGGAACGCACACTCTGCTTGCGCTGCCAGCGGACGAAGACATTCTCGCCGGAAAACGCTTCTCGGCCTTCGAGGAATGTGTTCAAAGGGCGGCGCAGCGTCAGATCCTGATAGGCCTCCGCCGCGTCACCCCGGTATACATTGGCTCGGAAGAGCCAGGAGTCCTTCTGGTTGGGATTCCAGTCAATTCGCAGGCTCGAGTCGATATCGCGAAACCGGCGGCGGACAAAATCATTCTCGCTTTCCAAGGGATTTCGCTGCGTATATTTCGCGTAAACGCGGTAAGCCGCGTTCGGTCCGAGCGCGCCGCCGTACTGCACGCCGCCGAAGCCCAGCTCCTGGTTGCCCGCGCCAGCCACCAGCATCCCGCCGGGGGTGGATTGGGCGGTCTTCGTAATAATATTGATGACACCGTTGACTGCGTTGGCTCCCCAGACTGCGCCGCCCGGTCCTCGAATGACTTCGATGCGATCTATGTTTTCTAGCAGCATCTCCTGGGTGTCCCAATAGACTCCGGACGTGAAATCGCTGTAGATGCTGCGTCCATCCACCATGACCAGCAATTTGTTGCTGTATTCGCCGTTAAAGCCGCGGATGGTGATGGCCCATACATTCCCCTGTTCCCGGGCAACCTCAACTCCCGGCGCCAAGCGCAGGACTTCGGGAACCGTGGTCATGCCGGAGCGCCGGATATCTTCCTGAGTGATCACGAATACCGCGGCGGCGGCGCCAAATAGCTTCTGCTCCTTCTTTGAAACCGAAGTGATGGGAATATTCATCAGCTCTTCGAGGCTTGCGTCGGCAAGGTTGCGGGGTGGGGGCTTGTCGGGAGGGAGGCCGGCGTGCAGCAGCAGCGGAATGGCAAGAACGGCGCGAAGAGACGCAAATTGGTATACCCACATGGGTCTAAAGGCCCTGTCGAGTTTCATATCGGCCAGCCGGGGCGGAGTTGTGGTTTATGTGGCGGGCGGGTACAGGGCATGGCCCTGTGTTACGGGGCGGGGGCGACGATTATTACTTGCATGTCGGGGGCGCGGCGGACTACGGACTGGACCAGGCCGCGGCCGCGGTGGCGGGCCAGGAATATCTGAGTGACGCCGTTGCGGCGGGCGAAATCGACCAGCGTCTGGGCGACGTTATCGCTTTCGGCCACGCGGGTTTCGATGTGCAAGTTGCGAGCGAAGTTCAGGTGGCGCTCAATGGCTTCGCCGGGACTGCCGTTCACCACGGCGAGGGCGAAGCAATCGGCCTGGAGATAATCGGCGACGCGTTTGCCGCGGCGGATCAGCACGGCACTGGCAGGGTCGGCGGTGATATGAATCAGGATGCGATCGTGCCGGCTGGGCGGCTCCACCTGGCGGGTTTCCACTGAATGGGCAGTTTGGCGCAGGGCTAGCTCGCGTAAAGCTGCCAGCGTGGATTCGCGAAAGAAGTTCTCGATGGCTTTCTGGGCCTTGTCCGGCGCGTACACCACGCCGCGCTGGAGGCGGTTGAGCAGCGCGCGCGGAGTGAGGTCCACCATTACCACTTCATTGGCCTGCTGCAGGAACCAATCGGGAATGGTTTCCCGCACGCGCACGCCGGTGACGTGAAGCACCTGATCGTTGAGGCTTTCCAGGTGCTGGATGTTCAAGGTGGTGAACACGCCGATGCCCGCATCCAGCATGGCGAGGACGTCCTCCCAGCGTTTAGCCGGTCCGGCGCCGGGAACGTTGGTATGGGGCAGCTCATCCACCAGGCATAATTCGGGATGCCGGGCAAGCACCGCGGCAGTATCCAGCTCCTCGAAAACGGAGCCCCGGTACTCGATACGGCGGCGTGGAATAGTCTCAATTCCTTCGGTCTTGGCGATGGTATCGGCACGTCCGTGAGGCTCGAAGTATCCGATCACCACGTCGCGACCCTCGGTTTTCAGCTTCTGCGCGTCATCGAGCATCTGATACGTCTTGCCGACGCCGGCAGCGTAGCCTAGGTAAATTTTGAGCGGTCCGCGGTGAGTGGGGGGCCGCATGGTCAATGCGGGAAAACGCGCACGTCCATGCCGCCGGCGGAGCGAATCAGGCGGTCCAGCGGACTGCCGGCGATACGCTGCCACCATTTTTCGCGCAGACTGTGGCCGACGAAAAGCTGGGTGACGCCGCGATCCTGCGCGAAGCTTAGGATGGCATCCACGGGATCGTCGCCTTCGAGAATCTCGACATGGGCGCCGGAAGCAGCCGCCAACTCGAGATTGCGGTCCAAAGCGGCTTGATCGGCGGGACTGAGCTCATGCTGGCGAACGTAAGCCACAAACAGGTCGCCATGAAAGCGTTCGGCGTTGCGCTTGCCGCTGGTAATCATTTCCGCCGCATTGGCGCGCGGCGTGACGCACACCAGGATGCGTTCCTGGGCGCCGGCAATCTGGTGGATGCCATTACGGCCAAGATACGATTCCAACTGGCGGTCGACGACGTCGGCGGCCAGTAGCAGTGCGATCTCGCGCAACTCGGAGAGCTTTGCGGCCGAAGCGGCGGGCGTGGCGCGGGCGATGCACAATTCGGGTGGAGCGTCGACCACCACGATTTCGTCGGCGGCGCTAAGGAAGCTCTGAGGCACAGTCTCGCCAACATGCTTTCCCGTGATGCGCTCCACGCGCTCGCGCAACTCCTCGATGTATTGGATATTCACCGAAGCGATCACCGAAATGCCCGCCTGCAGAAGCTCGTTGACGTCTTGCCAGCGGTGCGGGTGCTTCGCGTCCGGCGGATTATCGTAAGCGAGGCCATCCACCAGGCAGACTCCCGGACGGCGGGCCAGGATGGCGGGAACATCCATGACCGGTCCGCCATTCAAAGGACGCAGAGGGATGGTTTCCAGACGGGCGAGGATCGCATCCAGATCGGGCGAGCCTTTGGGCTGCACCGCGCCCACCACGACGTCTTGCCCACGCTCTCGCCGCCGCCGTCCTTCATCGAGCATCCGGAATGACTTGCCGACTCCGGATGCGTAACCCAGGAAGACCTTCAGCCGGCCGCTTTGATTGTAGGTATCTTCGGCTTCCAGCTGGCGCAAGAGTTCGTCGGGACTGGGGCGGCGGAGAACTTCCGGCATGCTTCCATTATTACCAGGTGGCCGCGTACTAACGGTCGAATGTGAAAATCATCGCAAAAATCAGGAGATGCTGGGTTGGCGTCAACGTGTCCGCGCCTCTGAAAAAGCCTCCCTGGGGCCCTCGCGAATCGTCATAGCGGTGCTCCAGCCGCAGGATGGTCGCGGTTTGCCGGTACGGGACGCGGTATTCGAGTGTGGTGGTGACGGCTTTCACGGTCTGGCGGGCGGAGGTCCAGCGGCCATCGCGATCCCAGATGAACTCAGGCCGTACAGTCGCGCTCCAGCGCTCTTTGAACGCCCAGTGCACGGGCAACTGGCCGGTCATCATTAAGGCGCGGGGACTTCCCGGAACGTCCTCTCCTGAATAGATGTATTCGAATGCGACGGTGAGCCGGTCCGTTTTGCGTTCGACGATGCTGTCGGAAAGAAAGCGCCAGTACTTGAGTGAGGTGTTCGATTGATGCGGCCCCCAGAGGACGGTTTCTTTCAAGGTCACGCGAGGGGTCGCCTTATAAGCAAGCTGGCCGCCGGAACTTGGAACACTGTTCGCGTTCGCCAAGTGCCAATATCCATTGATCACGAAAAATGTGCCGGTGAGCTTCTGGCTGAAGGGATAACTTGCGTTGACGCCCAGCATCAGGTACGGCGTGAAGTCCGCGCCCCACGGCCGGGTGTATGAGAGATTATCCTTCGCGTACAGCGAATCGTATCCAATCAAGCTGCCGAAGATTCCGGCCTGCACGGTAAGCCCTTGGCCAACAGGAACTCGATAGGACACATCCGCGAGTCCCAGGTGGCGCAGCCATTTGTAACCGGGAAGATTGGGAGCGGTGGCGGAAAAGCCAAACACCTGGGAATCCTGGCCTGCCTGGAGCAGGAGTTCCAGGCCCCAGGGTGATTGCTCGGACGCTGCTTTCTTCACATAAGCGCCAGCCATGTTCAAATCCACTTCATCGACGTGCCACACGGTGCCGCGGCTGCGGAAGACGTCATTAGCCGGGTGATTGAAATCGAGCGAATAGCCGAGGTCAAAGAATCCACCGTATTGCCAGGGGCCGGCGGGGACCGGGTTGGGAGCGGCGGCGGGCGGGTCCTGTGCGGCGCCGATCGCGAGGGACAAGGCGAGGAACAGGGAGAATCGCATCAAGCCCATTATCTGCGCGGGAACTCGCGGTCAAGCGCGAGATTCAGAAGGAGGACGTTCACACGTGGTTCCCCGAGGAAGCCGAGGTCGCGCGATTCGGTATGGGACGCGATGAGCGCGCCGATCTGTTCGGTGCCGGCGTGGCGTGCCTGGGCTACCCGATCGGCTTGTGCTTCGGCGGCGGCGGGGCTCAAGTGCGGATCAAGCCCGCTACCGGACGCGGCCAGCATATCCGCTGGGATGGGGCCGGTAAAACCGGGATTTTCCTTGCGGAAGGCAGCGGCGGCGGCGCCCATGCGGTCCAGTAGCTTCTTATTGGTGGGGCCAAGGTTGGAGCCGCCGGAAGCCGTGGCGTCGTAGCCGTCATTGCCGGCCGCGGAGGGGCGCGGGTGGAAATACTCGGGGCGGGTGAAGTTTTGCCCGATCAGCGAAGACCCGATCACTTTGCCATCCGGCTGGATCAGGCTGCCATTTGCCTGGCGAGAAAACAGCAGCTGGCAGAGCCCGGTGATGGCCAGCGGGTAGAGCAGGCCAGTGAGCATTGTAAGGAGCAGCGTCATGCGAAGGGCGGGGATGAGTTGTTGCCACATGTGAAACTCCGTTCAAGCCAGCTTGAGAAGAACCAGCAACTGATCAATCAGCCAGATGCCGGGGAAAGGCGCAACCAGGCCGCCCAGCCCATAGATCAGGAGGTTGCGGCGCAGCAGGCCGGCCGCGCCCTGCGGGCGATAGCGCACGCCGCGCAGCGCCAAGGGGACCAGCACAATAATGATGAGCGCGTTAAAGATCACCGCGGCCAGCACGGCGCTTTGCGGTGTATGCAGGCGCATGACGTTAAGCGTGGCGAGCGCGGGCCAAGTGGCCATGAACATCGCTGGAATAATGGCGAAGTACTTAGCAACGTCATTGGCGATGGAAAACGTGGTCAGCGCGCCGCGCGTGATCAGAAGCTGCTTGCCGATGGCCACTAGTTCGATGAGCTTGGTGGGGTTACTGTCCAGATCCACCATGTTGCCGGCTTCCTTGGCGGCCATGGTGCCGGTGTTCATGGCGAGGCCGACGTCGGCCTGCGCCAATGCGGGAGCATCATTGGTGCCGTCACCGGTCATGGCGACCAGGCGTCCTTCCGATTGCTCGCGGCGGATGTATTCGAGCTTGTCCCTGGGCGTGGCCTGGGCGAGAAAATCGTCCACTCCGGCTTCGGCGGCGATGGCGGCCGCGGTGAGCGGATTGTCGCCGGTGATCATCACCGAGCGAATACCCATGGCGCGCAGCTGGCCGATGCGCTCCTTCATGCCGCCTTTCACGATGTCCTTGAGATGAATTACACCGAGCAGCCGCTTGCCGTCGGCGACCGCGAGCGGCGTTCCGCCGGAGCGCGCGACGCGGTCAGCCAGTTCCCGGACGCCGGCATCGGCCTTGCCGCCGTTCTCTTCGACGAAGCGGACGATGGCGTCGGTGGCGCCTTTGCGCAAGAGACGATTGTCGATATCCACGCCGCTCATACGGCTATAGGCGGAGAATGGAATGAAGGTGGCTTCGTGCGCTGAGATTTCGCGGCCGCGAAGGTTGTATTTCTGCTTGGCGAGGACCACGATGGAGCGGCCCTCCGGTGTCTCGTCTGCCAGGCTGGAGAGCTGAGCGGCATCGGCGAGATCGGCCTCCGAGACGCCATCCGCTGGAAGAAATTCGACCGCCTGGCGATTTCCCAGCGTGATAGTGCCGGTTTTATCGAGGAGCAGAGTGTTCACATCGCCCGAAGCTTCAACCGCCTTGCCGCTCATGGCCAGGACATTGTGCTGCATCACACGATCCATCCCCGCGATTCCGATGGCCGATAGCAAACCGCCGATGGTGGTGGGGATCAGGCAGACCAACAATGAAACCAGCACGGCGATACTCGGAACTTTTCCGGCGCCGGCGGCGGCGACGCTGTACATGGAAAAGGGCAGCAAGGTAACCACGGCCAGCAAGAAGATCAGCGTGAGACCGGCGATCAGGATATTGAGCGCAACTTCATTGGGGGTCTTCTGGCGTTCCGCGCCTTCCACCAGCGCGATCATGCGGTCCAAGAAAGTCTCGCCTGGATTGGACGTAATTCGGACCTTGACTTGATCCGAGAGAACGCGAGTGCCGCCGGTAACAGCGCTGCGGTCTCCGCCAGACTCGCGGATGACGGGCGCGCTCTCGCCGGTGATGACGGATTCATCCACGGTGGCGATGCCCTCGATGACGTCGCCATCGCCGGGAATCAGGTCGCCGGTTTCGCAGATCACTACGTCGCCGGAACGCAGCTTCGAGCCGGGAACGGATTCGACTTTCCCGCTGCCGTCAACGCGTTTGGCCACGGCGTCGATTTTGGTCTTGCGCAGGCTGTCGGCCTGCGCCTTGCCGCGGGCTTCGGCCATGGCTTCGGCGAAGTTGGCGAACAGGACCGTGAACCAGAGCCAGAGTGCGATCTGGAGCGTGAATCCGATGCCGCCGGCGCCCGTGAAGAGATCGCGGAGCAGAAAGAAGGTAGTGAGAGCCGCACCCACTTCCACCACGAAGATCACCGGGTTTTTCGCGAGCGTTACGGGGTTCAGCTTGACAAATGAATCCCTGGTAGCGCGGCGCAGGATGGCCTGGTCAAAGAGCGGACGCGCGTGGGCCAGCCGTTTGGGAATGAGGTCCGTGGACTCGGCGGGCGGGGACGGCGGGGGAGCGAGTGCGGTGGACATGGTTAGAACATCCTCCCGGATTGCATCGAAAAATGCTCCACTACCGGTCCCAGTGAGAGCGCGGGGAAGAATGTGAGCGCTCCGACAATGACAATGGTCCCGATGAGCAGCGTGACGAAGAGTCCGCCGTGGGTTGGAAAAGTGCCGGTGGTGGCCGCTACCTTCTTCTTAGCCACGAGGCTGCCGGCCGCGGCGAGTAATGGAAGCAGGAAGAGGAACCTTCCGACCAGCATGGCGAGACCAAGGGTGAGGTTGTACCAGGGCGTGTTGGTGTTGATGCCTCCGAAGGCGCTTCCGTTATTGCCCGTGCCACTGGTGTACGCATAGAGTATCTCGCCGAAACCATGCGGGCCGGCGTTGGTGAGGTTGGCGACGGACGGACCAGCCGGGTTCCAGTAGCTGTTTGCGGGAAAGTGCAGCACTGAACTGAGGCTCGTGAAGATGAGGATGCTGAATGCGGTGGCAATCACCGCGAGCATCGCCATCTTCACCTCCTTCTTTTCGATTTTCTTGCCGATGTATTCGGGGGTGCGTCCCACCATGAGTCCGGCGATGAAGACCGCCAGAATGGCGAACAACAAGATGCCGTAGAGCCCCGCGCCGACGCCGCCGAAGATGACTTCACCGGTCATGATGTTGAACAGCGGGACCAGGCCGCCCAGCGGCGTGAAGCTGTCGTGCTGGGAGTTAATGGCGCCGCAACTGGCGTCGGTGGTCACGACGGCGAACAGCGCGGAGGCGGCGATGCCGAAGCGAACCTCCTTGCCTTCCATGTTGCCGCCCGATTGCGTGCCGCTGGCAGCGGTTTGGACGCCAAGCTTCGCAACTTGAGGATTACCCGACTGCTCGGCTGGATAGGCGACAAACACTCCCACCAGGAACATCACGCTGGCGGCGGCGAACAGGGCCCAGCCCTGGCGTGTGTCGCCCACCATTTTGCCGAACGTGTAGAAGAGTCCGGCGGGAATCGCGAAGATCATGATGAGCTGGACGAAGTTGGTGAGCGGCGTGGGATTCTCGAACGGGTGCGCGGAGTTGGCTCCGAAGAATCCGCCGCCATTGGTGCCCACCATTTTGATAGCCTCTTGCGAGGCAACCGGTCCTTGAGCGATGGTTTGGGTGGCGCCTTCCAGAGTTTGAACTTTGGTATTGCCGTGGAAATTTTGAATTACGCCCTGGGAGCAAAGGACCAAGGCCCCGATGATGGACAGGGGCAAGAGGAGGTACACAGTTGCGCGCGTAAGATCCACCCAAAAGTTACCCAGCGTTTTCATTTGCTGCCGGGCAAATGCGCGCACCAGCGCAATGGCCACCGCGATGCCAGCGGCTCCGGAAACGAAGTTTTGCACCGTGAGCGCCATCATCTGCACGAAGTAACTGAGCGTCGATTCTCCGCTGTAGGACTGCCAGTTGGTGTTGGTGACGAAACTGACGGCGGTGTTGAAGGCGAGGTCAGGAGCGACGTTCGGGGTACCGAAGTTCTGCGGGTTGAGCGGGAGATACGCCTGCACGCGCTGGAACACGTACGCTAGAAGAAAACTGAATACGCTGAGGGCCAGCAACGAACCGGCGTATTGAGTCCAGCGCTGCTCGGCGTCCTCGCGAACTCCTGTGATCTTATACACCAGCACTTCGAGCCAGCGAAGCACCGGATGCAGGAAGGTGCGCTCTCCGGCGAACACGCGCGCCATGAATGCTCCCATCGGTTTGGTGATGGCCAGAATGATGAGAAAGAAGACGGCGATTTGGAGGAACCCGTTGGGAGTCATGTCAGAATCGCTCCGGCTTCAGCAGCGCGTAGATCAGGTATCCGAAAAGAAACAGGGTGGCGATGCCCGCAATGGCGTAGTCCATGGCAAATCCTTAGAGTCGGTCGCAGGCCTTGGTAAATAACCAGGCGGCTGCGAAGAAGACGACGCCGGTCAGAAGGTAGAAGAGATCCAGCACATCTTCAGTGTGAGCGAGAAATCATAAGGAAGTAATAGGAGACACATAAGGATTTCGTAAGGGGCGGGATATCGATCGGTTGCCGGCTGTCCTGGCACATGCAGGCGGGGAGGGGGGTGACAGGCCGGGAGGCCTGTCCCACATCGCGGTCAGGATTACTGGCGGAACGTCACACTTTGTCCACTTTTTTGGCCCACCACCAGCTTGCCAGGTAGAGCGCCACGGCCATCAGAACATACGCCAGATCAAGCATGTTCGGTTCTCTGTTCGCCGGTAAAGATAACCTCATGACCGGAGCGGCGAAGTTTGGATGCCAGCGACTGCGCGGCAGTTGGCCACCAGCGATTCCGCCCGCCGATAACGACGAGGGACCGCGGGGGCAGCACTTCGGCGACGAGCTGCGCTCGGTCTCGGCAAAGGCAAATCTGGACGTGGGTATCGATGTGCACTCCTCCGGCGAGCGTATGGAATCGCCGCTCGGAAACCTCCCTGCAAATGCCTGGCTTAGACAGAGGCAATGGATAAGGCACCACCTGGGGAACGATGAGGCGAATTCTGGCGCGCAGGTTCGACGCCAAGCTGCCTGCTTTTCTCAGAGCGGCGAGTGTGCCCGGAACGTCCGTATAGATCACGTTCACCTCCAATAGGCGCGTGTACTCGCACTCGTGCGCGGACGGCGACTCCGTAGAGACTGGCAGATGATAATCCACACGTGGTTCCATATTCCGCTCCAGCCTGAGAATAGCGCCGGACCCGTAAGGAAGTCATAGGGACGGAGTGAAAGTTTCGTAAAGCTGGTAGAGATATTGTTTACAGAATCAGCAGCATTTCCTTATGCCTTCCTTATGGCCCCGAGGATAGGCTGGGGGCATGCAACCACGTTTCTGTTGCCCGAACTTGTTGCGCGCAACGTTCTATGCAGCCGCGGCAATGATCCTTTCCGGGCCCACTATTTTGAATGCCCAGGCACCGCTCACTGAGCATGAGCGCATGCTGCTGGATGAAATCAATGAATTGAAGGCACGGCTCGCCAGTCTGGAGGGGAAGGCAGCCGCCGCGACTCCCGCGGCGGCGAAGACCGCGCTTCCCGAGCCAGTGCCGGTGCAGGACCCTCATCCCAGCGCCAAGCCGACAAATAAAGCAGCCGAGCCATTTGCATTCGGGGACTTCAGCTGGCTGACCGGCAATGACCGGACGAAGGAATCGCCCATAGACACACCTGTCTTTACCAGTGAATTCAGAGCCGACGTCGTCTATGTACACGATACGAATCACCCCAAGGACAACACCATCGGCGGGTCCAGCGAGATCTTCAGATCCGGTGAAGTGCAAATCACGCAGCTGGGCGTCGGCGGCAACTTCCACTGGCAAAACGTTCGCGGCCGGCTAATGACCCAGCTGGGGTTGTATTCGCAGACTACGCCGCGGAACGACGCGAGCCCCGGGCGCGGCCAGTGGAACCTGGACAATGCTTACCGCTACGTTTCTGAAGCCTACGGCGGGTACCATTTCGAAAAACTGAATGGGATTAACGTCGACGCCGGCATTTTCATGTCTTACATCGGGCTGTTCAGCTACTACCAGTTTGATAATTGGGCGTACCAGCCGTCGTACGTGTCTTCGAATACTCCGTGGTTCTTCAACGGAGTCCGGGTTCAAATCTTTCCGTCGGACAAGCTGAAGATCGAGCCCTGGTTCATCAACGGATGGCAGTCGTATGGCAAGTTCAATAAAGCTCCGGGGATCGGCGGGCAGATCCTGTGGCGTCCGAACGGCTCGGTTTCAATGGTCCTGAATAACTACTGGGGCAGAGATACGCTGGGGGTACCGGGCCGCAACCGCATACATACTGACGACAGCATCCAGGTGAAGTATTTCGACAAACCGGAAAAGCTGCTCGACAAAGCCGCATTTACGGTAACTATCGATGCGGGATGCGAATACGGTGGTGGAGTAAGTTGCCACGGTGGTTCGCCGGCCAATCCCTCGCAGTACTTTCTGGGGTTCATGGCCTACAACCGCGTGTGGCTTCACAAGGACCTGTTCGGCTTCACGATAGGCGGCGGAGCGATCAACAATCCAGGTCGCTATCTGGTGCTGATTCCGCCGATCAATGGCGCGACGGCTTTCTCGGGGACGCCTTACTTCACGGCGAATCCGGGTGATCCGTACAAGGCCTGGGATGCTTCCGCCACATTTGACTACATGCCGAAACAGTTCATCACCTGGCGCCTGGAATACAACCATCGCGCGGCGAACGTGCCGTACTTTTCGGGTCCTGGGGGCATCACGCCGGCGGGCGGGAATGCAGGGCCGTTGGGATCGTTCGTGCCGGGCTTTGCTCCGGATCTGCGGAAGCGAGAGAACCGGATCATTATCGCGATGTTGGTGAAGATCTAATTAGCGGCCTGGGGATGCAAGCGCAGGCTACTCCTTCGTCTTGGGAGTAATTCTTAACGCGTAGAAGTCATATGAAAACCATGAAGAAGTTGTGAGAGGCAAGTCATACGTCCCGGCCCCTTTACGAAAATCCACTCCGACATGGAGGATGATAGGGGTTGTGCAGAAGATCCACGTTTTCGTTTTCCTTTTGATTGCCACGGTGCTTGAAGTCAGCGGCGATGCCCTTGTCAGAATGGCAATTTACAAGCATGCGGGATTGGGCCGAATTGCGCTGGTTGTGATCGGCGCGGCGCTCCTGCTGGGGTATGGATTTGCCCTCAATCTTGCCCCCCTGGACTTCGGGCGGGTGGCCGGACTCTATATCGCTACTCTGTTCATAGTCTGGCAGGTAATCAATCTGATCGCCTTCCGAACGTTTCCTAGTCTTCCTATTGCGCTGGGAGGGACGCTCATCATCGCAGGGGGTCTAATTGTGACGTTTTGGAGTCCCGAAGTTTCAAAGTAGTACGCGGATTCCAATTCGGGTGGGCGGTTAACGTGGCAGATAGCACGCCAGTGGCGAGTGACAGGCCAGGAGGCCTGTCCCACGGATAACTAGCGGCGCTTTTGGGAGCCGTCGCGATTGCGCCAGGCCCAGATGAGGCCGTGCGTTACGCCGACGGCGATGAAGCATAGCGTAACGATGGGGACGAGAACAGTGGGATCTTTCACTAACTTCAGCCTGGCTTGCAGGCCATAAGGAAGGCATAACGGGGGCGTAAGGATTCTATAAAGACTCGGGCGAGTGGAAGCGATAGCCGACCCACGGCTCGGTAAGGATGTACTCGGGTTTATCGGGACGCCGCTCAATCTTGCGGCGAAGCTGCTTGATGAAGACGCGAAGATATTCCACCTCGTCGCCGTAGTCCGGACCCCAGACGGCCTGCAGCAGTTCGCGATGGGGGACGGCGCGATTGGGGTGCGTAACGAGGTACCGCAGCAGATCGAACTCCTTGGGCGTGAGGCGGACCTCGGTGCCTCCGGAAGTAACATGGCGGGCCTGGAAATCGATCTCCACCGCGCCCAGCGTCAAGCGCAAGGGACCGGATTCGGGAGCCAGCGGCGCACGGCGCAACGCGGCGCGTATACGCGCCAGCAGCTCCGGCATGCTGAAGGGCTTGCTAACAAAGTCATCCGCGCCGGCGTCCAGGGCAGCCACCTTGTCCTGTTCGGAATTGCGCACGGTAAGCACGATGATGGGAATTTCCGACACGGAACGAATCTGCCGGCAGGTTTCGAGTCCGCCGATTCCGGGCATGTTCATATCCAGCAGGATCAGATCATAGCGCGCGTGGCGGAGCTTTTCGAGAGCCTCTTCGCCGGTGCGGGCGTCATCCACTTCGTACTCATGGCCAGTGAGGGTGGCGCGCATCACGCGGCGGATCTGAGGCTCATCATCGATCACCAGGATGCGGCCAGTACTCATGGAAGATCCTCCTTTGCGGCGGGCAGCGAAAAGCGGAAAACGGCGCCTCCGCCGGGCCGCGATTCGGCTCGAATCTCGCCGCCATGCACGTGTACGATCTCGCGGACAATGGCGAGTCCGAGACCGGCTCCCGGAACATTGTACTGGGTTTGCGTTCCGCGCTGAAATTTCTCGAATACGCGCTCGAGTTCATCTTCCGGAATTCCCGGTCCGCGGTCCGCCACGCTCATCACGATGCGGCCGGCAGCATCCAGCTCGGCGGAGACATCGATGGGAGTCCCGGCAGGAGTGTATTTTGCCGCGTTGTCCAGGAGCTGCCGCAGCACCAGCTCAATCAGCTCGGGATCCATCCAGGCGGGCGGGAGCGTGGCGGGGATGGCACATTCGACCACCCGGGAGTTGAGCACCGAGCGCATCTGCTCCAGAACGTGCGCGGCCGTCTCCGCCACCGAATGCGGCCGCGGATCGAGGCGCAGGCGGCCGGACTCGATGCGGGCCATCTGAATCGCTTCCTTTACCAGCGCGCTCAGGCGGAGCGACTCTTCGTCCACGATTGCCAGAAGCTCGCGCTGCTCGTTTGAGACGGTGGACTGGGCGAGCAGGCCGCTGCTGGCCGCGCGAATGGATGTGAGCGGAGTTTGAAACTCGTGCGCGATGGCGTCCAGCAACGTGGACTTCAAGCGGTCACTCTCGCGGGCGGCCTCGGCGCGATTGCTGGCTTCCTGAACGCGCGCGCGCTCCAGTCCGATGGCGGCCAGATTGGCAAGGCCCTGGAGGGCCGAGTCCGAGAGAGCGGAGCCCCGGAGCGCCACGCTGGCAATGGGATCAGAGCCAAGACGGACCGCTGTAACCACGGTGCGAGTGGACGAATCGCGAAAGAACGTCCCTTGCACCGCGGCCTTGCGCAACTCTTCTTCGGGAAAGGGGAACTCTTCGGGACCGGCGCGATGGACGCTGCCCGAAGCGCGGTCATACAATGCAACGGCGGCCAGATCGAAGGAGCGTGCGATGTGAGCGGCCAGTTGTTTAGGAACCGACTCGGAGGGATCGATCAGCAAAATCGAGCGGCTGAGCGCGTAAAGGCGTTCCATCTCGCGCTGGCTTTCCTGCGCTTCCAGGGCGCGGCCGCGGACTTTGGCGGAAAGCTGGCTGGCGGTGATGGCGGTGACCAGGAAAGCGATCAAGGCCACCCAGTTCTGAGGGTCGGCAATGGTGAAAGTATGGATGGGCGGGAAGAAGAAATAGTTCAGACAGAGCACCGAGGCCAGCGACGCGAGGGTGGCTTCCCACAGGCCCCAGCGGGCCGCGATGAAGAGGACCGCAACGAGATAGGCGAAGCCGGCGGTGCTGGCGTTGACCGGCACCGCGCGGGAGCAGATGAACGTGATGCCCGCGGTTACGGCGAGAACGGCCACGCCGCGGGCAACACTCTGAATGGTGCTCACGTCAGGATCAGGATAGCCCGCTTCCCGGCTCCGCGCTAAGTTACTTGACAGGGAGACACACTTTGGCGAAGAACTTCAAGGACCTCAGTGAGCGTGAGATTCTGGCGCTTGCCATTTCGCTGGAGGAGGACGACGGGCGGATCTACGGCGACTTCGCGGATGGCTTGCGGCAGGATTATCCGGCGTCGGCGAAGATGTTCGAGGAGATGCAAGCCGAGGAATCAGGCCATCGCGCGGCGCTGTTCGAAATTTATCAACAGCGCTTTGGCAATCACATTCCGATGATCCGTCGGCACGACGTGAGAGGCTTCGTGCAACGGCGGCCGGTGTGGCTGATCCGGCCACTGGGAATAGAAATGGTCCGCAGGCAAGCCGAGAGCATGGAAATGGAGGCTCGGCGTTTCTATGAACGCGCGCTCGAGCAGGTTACCGACGCGAACATCCGCAAGCTGCTGGGCGATCTGGCGGCGGAGGAGGCCAAACATCAAGCCGCGGCCGCCTCGATCGAGAAGGAAACGCTCACGCCGAATGTGCGCCATCAGGAGGAGACCGCCCGGCGAAAGTTGTTCGTCCTGCAAATCGTGCAGCCGGGACTGGTGGGGCTGATGGATGGGTCGGTTTCGACGCTGGCGCCGGTATTTGCGGCCGCATTCGCGACACACAGCAGCTGGGACGCTTTTCTGGTGGGCATGGCGGCCTCAGTGGGGGCGGGGATTTCGATGGGGTTCGCGGAAGCGCTCTCGGACGATGGATCGGTGAGTGGGCGCGGCCATCCGTGGATTCGCGGGCTGGTATGCGGCGCGATGACCACGGCGGGCGGGATCGGGCACACGCTTCCGTACCTGATCAAGGACTTTCGCGTGGCGACGACGGCCGCCATGGTGGTGGTGGCGCTCGAGCTGGCGGCCATCAGCTACATCCGGCATCGCTACATGGACACGCCTTTCATTGCGGCGGCGCTGCAGGTGGGGCTGGGGGGCGCGCTGGTTTTTATCGCGGGGATATTGATTGGGAGTTCGTAGGGTGCATCGTTACCGTACGGGGCCGCTTGGAAAGCGGCCCGCAGCTTACTAAGCTGCCCCACATGATTTGCCGAGTTTTTTCAGGAGGCGGACAAGCGTTGAGCGTTGGGAGGGGGAGAGGATTGCGGCGGCGTTTTCCATGGTGTTTGAATGCTCGGCGAAGGCGCAAGTGATCAACTTGCGGCCGGGGGGAGTGAGGTGGACGATGCGGGCGCGGCGATCCTGGGGGTCATTGGCGCGCCGCACCAGGCCGCGGGCCTCCAGCCGGTCCACCGCGGCGGTGATGGAGCCGCTGGTGAGGAGGACCTTCGCGCCGATGGTATTTACTGGTTGAGGGCCTTTGTGAAGCAGCATCTCAAGCACGGCGAAATCGGACAAGCCGAGGCCCAGTTTGTCGATGCTGCGCCGGTCCACGTTTTCCATGGCGCGCTCGGCCTTCCACAGAACCATCCGAAGGTGAACGCCACTGGGGGCCGAAGTCATGGCTTATCATACCACTCAAGAATCTTGATGTCGAGATATTAATTGCACCTTTTCGGCTGTTTGAGCATCCAAAGAAGGGAATCGTGTGCAACCCATTCCTGGCATCCACCACGTCACCGCGATCGCGGGCGACCCGCAACGGAACATCGACTTTTACACCGGCACACTGGGACTCCGGCTGGTCAAGCTGACCGTAAACTACGACGACCCGGGCACATACCATCTCTACTATGGGGACGGCATCGGGAGGCCGGGCACCATTCTGACGTTCTTTCCCTGGCGCGGCGTTCCGCAAGGCCGCAGCGGGGCCGGGGAAGCCACCACAGTCGCGTTTTCGATTCCCGCGAACTCGCTGGATTACTGGAAGGAGCGGCTGAGCGCCGGCGAGCCGCAGTCACGGTTCAACGAGCGTTATTTGCAAGTAGCCGATCCCGACGGGATGCAGGTGGAACTGGTGGCCGCAGCCGAGCCGGATGCGCGGCCGGGCTGGCCGGAAGGCGCGATCCCGCAAGAGCATGCAATCCGCGGGATCTTCGGCACAGCGCTCTCAGTGGCGAGGCTGGACCGCACGAAGCGGCTGCTCGGTGAAACCATGGGATTCAGCGAGACGGGACGCGACGGCGACCGCTTGCGTTTTGAAGCCGGCGGCGGCGGCCCGGGCGGCATCGTGGACTTGATGGAATCACGCCAGCGCGGGCAGCAGGGCGCGGGCTCGATTCATCACATCGCCTGGCGCACGCCGGACGACCAGGACCAGACCGCGTGGCGCAATCATCTGGTGAAGGCGGGCATGCAGGTGACGCCCATTATCGACCGCACCTACTTCCACTCCATCTACTATCGCGAGCCGAGCGGCGTGCTGTTTGAGATTGCTACCGATCCACCGGGATTCGCCGTGGATGAGCCGCAGGAATCGCTGGGAACCAGGCTGGTGCTGCCGGCTTGGCTGGAGCCGCAAAGGAATCAGCTGCTCCGCACACTGCCGGCGTTGAAATTCGCGGAGGCGCAAAATGCTTGACTTCAAACACGTGTACATTCCTGGCGCAGATGAGTCCCAGGGAACGGTACTGTTGCTGCATGGAACGGGCGGCGATGAGCGAGACCTGCTGCCGCTGGGCGCCCGCATCGCGCCTGGCGCCGCGGTCTTGAGCCCGCGCGGCAAAGTGCTGGAGAATGGAATGCCGCGATTCTTCCGCCGGCTCGCCATGGGCGTCTTCGATGTCGAGGATTTGAAGTTTCGTACTCAAGAACTGGCGGGCTTCGTGGCCGACGCCGCCAGACATTACGGATTCGATCCCAAGCGGGTGCTGGCGCTGGGATATTCGAATGGCGCCAATATCGCCGCCAGCTTGATGCTGCTGCGGCCCGAGGTTCTGGAAGCAGCGGTGCTGTTGCGGCCCATGATACCGCTGACACCAGAACATCCGCCGGACCTGGCCGGCGTGCGCGTATTCGCCGGCGGCGGATTGCAGGATCCCATCGTGCGTCCGGAGGAGACCGAAGGGCTGGCCGAAATGCTGAGAAATGCGGGGGCGGAGGTGGAAGTTCACTGGAGCCGGGGCGGGCACGAACTCAGCGCCGAAGAATTGGAAAAGGCCCGGGAGTGGGTTGCGCTTACGAACCGGCCCCACGCCGTCCGCGGCGGGGCGTGAAGATTGCGAGATCGCCGAAGTTTTCGCGCGTCACGGGACCGGGGAGCTGCACGTTGTTGCGGCTCATTAACCAGAGCTCCGGGATAATTTCGGCCATCAGTTTGCCGTGACAGAAGATGCGCACCGGGGAGCTTTCCGAGACCACAATGGCGACTGCATCGGTAACTGCGCTGATGCTG